>NZ_JBFBGK010000074.1:0-44056 GCF_040684615.1 Streptomyces sp. NPDC089919 | reverse complement strand
TGCTCGACCGGTTCGGCCTGACGGTGGAGGTCGCGGCCTCCCGGGAGCCGCGGCAGCGGGTCGAGGTGGTCCGCCGCCGGCTGGCGTACGAGGGCTGGATCTGGCGGGCCGGGTCAGGCCGGGGGGCGGGGGCGGTAGGCCGTGGCTACCAGGGCCGTGGCGAGCAGGAGGGCGGCAGCGGATGTGCGGAGGGCCAGGGACATGGCGGCGGTGAACTGGGGGGTGAAGGCAGGGGTGCCGACGGCCGCGTGCAGGCGGGAGGTCAGGACCGTGCCCACCACCGCCACCCCCAGCGCCGCCCCGATCTCCCGCGCCGCCGTGTTCAGCCCGGAGCCGAGCCCCGCCTGGTGCGCCGGCAGGGACGCGACCACCGAGACGGTCAGCGCGGGCGCGCACAGCCCGGTCCCGACCGAGAGCACGAAGAGGTAGCCCCCGTAGAGCGGGTACGGCGTGCCCGCGTCCGCCGTGGAGACCAGCAGCAGCCCGCCGGCGATCAGCAGCATGCCCGCGGCGACCGGGAGCCGCGGCCCGAACCGGTCCTGCAGCCTGGCACCGTACCGCGGCACCAGCGCCATGCCGATGGTCAGCGGGACGATCGCCAGCCCGGTCCGGGCGGGCCCGAAGCCCTTGACGTACTGGAGGTACTGGGCGTTGACGAAGAAGAGGGAGAAGAGGCCGAAGAACGCGGCGCCGATGCCGAGCGTGCCGGCCCGCAGCCGCGGCGAGGCGAAGACCCGCGGGTCGAAGAGCGGCCGGGCGGTGCGCAGCGCGTACCCGGTGAACGCCCCGAGCAGCAGCGCGCCCACGGCGAAGGCCCCCAGTACCCGTACCGAGCCCCAGCCCTCGGCAGGCCCTTCGATGATGCCGCGCACCACGGCCACCAGCGCGGCGGTGAGCAGTGCCGCCCCGAGCGGGTCGACGGAGGCCTCGGGGCGGCGCGGCACGACCGGGACGAGCCGCGCGGCAGCCGCGGCGAGCAGCCCGGCGAGCGGCACCACGATCCAGAACAGCGCCCGCCAGCCGAGGTATTGACCGGCCAGGCCGCCCCCGACGTTCCCGGCGAGCCCGCCCAGGCCGGCGGCCAGGGTCCAGGTGGCCAGCGCCTGGCTGCGCCGCTCGGGCGGGGTGAGGTGCAGCAGCACGGACATGGTGGCGGGCATGATCAGCGCGGCGCCCGCCCCGCACACCCCCCGGCCGGCGATGAGGACGGCCGAGGAGCCGGCGGTGGCGCTCAGCACCGCCCCGGTGGCGAAGAGCCCCAGGCCGGCGAGGAGCGCGCCCTTGCGCCCGTACCGGTCGCCGAGGGCGCCGGCCGGGATGAGCAGGGCCGCGAAGACGATCACGTACGCGTCCACGGCCCACAGGAGCTGGCCGGCGTCGGGGTGCAGCGAGGAGGCGGCGAGCAGCGGGATGAGCAGGTTCACGGCGGCGACCATGCCCTGGGCGACGAGCACACAGGCGCACAGGACCAGCAGTCCGGCCCGGCTCAACACCGCTGGGGAATCAGCCGACTTGGGTGGGTTCAGGACAGGAGCGGACACAGCTCTCCTCCGGGCGGGGAAGGGGTGGTGTGGGGACTTCCCTCACGGTAGGCGCGGCCCGTCCTGCTTTCCAATGCATCTTTTGCAGGGTATGAATGCGTGTGACGCATTCCAGGCTGGACCTGAACCTCCTGACCGCCCTCGACGTCCTGCTCGAGGAGTGCAGCGTCTCGGGGGCGGCCGAGCGGCTGCACCTGTCCGAGCCGGCGATGAGCCGCACCCTGGGCCGGATCCGCAAGGCCCTGGGGGATCCGGTGCTGGTCCGGGCCGGCCGGTCGATGGTCCCCACCCCGCACGCGCTGGCCCTGCACGCGGAGGTCCGCGAGGTGGTGGAGCGGGCCCGGGCCCTCTTCCTGTCCGGCGGCGAGGTGGACCTGCGGACGCTGAGCCGCACCTTCACGGTGCTGGGCCACGACTCCCTCGCGGCGTCCTTCGGCGCGGCCCTGATCGCCCGGACCGCCCGGGAGGCTCCCGGGGTGCGGCTGCGCTTCCTCGCGGAGAGCCATGTGGACGTACCGGCGCTCCGGGAGGGCACGGCGGACCTGGAGATCGGGGCGATCGACAGTCAGGGGCCGGAACTCCACGAGGAACTGCTCGGCGTGGACCGCATGGTGGGGGTGGCGCGGGCCGGGCATCCGCTGCTGTCCGGCCCGCTGACCGCGGAGCGGTTCGCGGCCGCGGACCACATCACCGTCTCGCGCCGGGGCCGGCTGTCCGGGCCGGTGGACCAGGCGCTGGCCCAACTGGGGCTGTCCCGGCGGGTGGTGGGGTCCATCGGATCCACCCCGGCCTCACTGTTCATCCTGCGCGACACCGATGTGGTGGGCCTGCTGGCCAGCCGGTCCCGCGACCTGGCCGAGAGCCTGGGGCTGGTCTGCTTCGAGGTGCCGCTGCCGCTCCCGCCGCTGCGCTTCGGCCTGGCCTGGCACCCGCGCCACGACGCGGACCCGGCCCACCGGTGGCTGCGCGCCTGCGTGCGGGAGTTGTTCGGCGCCACCCTGCCCGCCGGCCGCGGTGCGGCCGACGGGCCGGGGTGAGCACCGCCGGATCAGTGGCCGGTGGACGACCAGTGGTTCGGGTCCTTGGAGCCGTTGATGAAATGGATCACGCCGTAGGTCTTGGCCACCGCGATGAGCTTGGCGTTCATGGAGCTGCGGGGGCTGGTCGTGATCTTGACGAGGTCACCGTCCTTCTCGGCGATCGTGACGCCGCGCGCGGCCCACTTCATGTCCATGTCGACCGCGAGCCGGGGGGTGTGCAGGGTGTTGAGCGCCGGGGCCACCTTGTTCGTCCGCTTGAGGGCGAACGCCCCCACCAAGCGGTCAGCCGCCGCCCGGGACGCCTTGGCGTCGAACTTCCCGTCAGCGTCGGTGTGTTGCCAGCAGATTCCGACCTGCGACTGGCCCTTGGCCGGCTTGAAGGCCGGCACCTTGGCGGCCGAGATCTGGCCCTTCCAGACCATCCAGGCGTAGTGCATCATGTACGCGCGCTCCGCCGGCCGGTAGGTCGTGTGGACCGTCCGCTCGATCCCGGCGTCCCCCATGGCCGCGTAGAAGCCCTTGACCTTCTCGCGGAAGCCCGGGGCCAGTGCGTCCAGGGACGCGCTCGCCGGGAACTGCTTGGCCCACGCCGCCCCGCTCAGCGACTCCTTCGCACACGTCCGCGTGAAGCTCAGCGCCCCCGCGCCGCCGTAGCAGTCGCCGACGCTCACGGTGACCTCGTACGAGATGGCGTACTTCTTGGGCGCGAGGAAGGGCTTGGGCTTCTTGTACGTGTGGGGCGCGGGCTGCAGGACGGTGCCGTCGGCGCCACCCTTGAAGGTGACGTCGGTCTTCTCGCCGTCGCCCCAGTCGACCTTCAGACCGAAGGTGCAGGCGCTGGTGTCGCCCCGGCTGGTGATCGAGAAGTAGACGGCCGGGTCCGCGCTGGTGCAGTCCGGCATGGACTTCTTGAAGCAGGTGGTCGGGGTGGCGGCGGACCCCGGGGCCGAGTCGGACAGGACCGCCGAGCCGGGCCGGTCGGCGGCCGGCCGCACCTCTGCGGAGGCGGTCCCGGCGGCCAGGCACAGGACTCCGGCGGCGAGCAGGGCGACCCAGCGGCGGCGCGGTGCACCCGGCTCCCGGTGGTCGGCGCGGCCCAGCACTAAGCGAGCGTTCAAGGAATTCCCCCCAGTGGTGTGGTCGGAGGCACCCCCCGGTGCCTCCGTGTCGAGCGGTGACGGCTCGCCCCGACGAACCGTCAGGTCGGTCGGACGAGTCGGTTCTCGTACGCGAAGATAACGGCCTGTACCCGGTCCCGCAGCTCCAACTTGGCCAGGATTCGGCCGATATGTTTCTTCACGGTGGGCTCCGCGAGGCCCAAGGCGGCGGCGATCTCGGTGTTGGTCAGGCCCCGGGCCGTGTTGACCAACACCTCGTGTTCACGCGCGGTGAGCAGGCCCAACCTGCGGTCGCCCGCCAGCGCGGTGGCGGGGAGCTGGTGGGCGAACCGCTCCAGCAGCCGCCGGGTGACGCGGGTGGAGACCACCGCGTCCCCCCGGGCCACGTCGCGGATCGCCGTGAGCAGTTCCTCGGGCCTGGTGTTCTTGAGCAGGAAGCCGGAGGCCCCCGCGTGGAGCGCGTCGAAGGCGTACTCGTCCAGGTCGAAGGTCGTCAGGACGAGCACGCGGGTGCCCGGTACCTCCCGGACCAGCCGGCGGGTCGCCTCGATGCCGTCGGTGCCGGGCATCCGGATGTCCATCAGGACCACGTCCGGGCGCAGTTCACGGGCCAGCCGCAGGGCCTGCGCCCCGTCGGCGGCCTCGCCGACCGGCTCCATGCCCGGTTCGGCCCGCAGGATCATCGTGAAGGCCACCCGGAGCAGTTCCTCGTCGTCGGCCAGCAGCACGCGGATGCTCACCCGGCACCTCCCGGCACCAGGCGCGCCCGGACCCGCCAGCCGCCGCCGGGCAGCGGGCCGGCGTCCAGCGTCCCGCCGTAGGCGGCCGCGCGCTGCCGCATCCCGCTGATGCCGCGCCCGGCGGCGGGCGGCCGGCCCGCCGGGGCGGCGGGGCCGTCGTCGGTCACCTCGACGGTGACCGTCTCCCGGCGGCCGGAGACCCGCACCTCGGCGCGGGTGCCGGCGGGCGCGTGCTTGAGGGTGTTGGTCAGGGACTCCTGCACGATGCGGTACGCGGCGAGTTGGGCCGCGGCGGGGAGCCGGGCGGTGCCGGGGTCCAGCCGCAGCCGGGTGGGCATGCCGACCGCGCGCATCCGGTCGCAGAGCGGTTCGAGCTGGGCGAGGCCGGGCAGCGGACGGCGCCGGTCGTCCGGGTCCTCGGGTGGCCCGCCGTCCGGGGCGCCGTCGGCCCCCGGCTCCGCCGGGTCGTCCTCGAGGAGTCCCAGCGAACGCCGCATGTCGGTCAGCGCCTGCCGTCCGGTCTCGGCGATCCGTCCGGTCACGGCGGGCGCGTCGTCCGGCCGGGCGTACCGGACCGCGTCCGCGAGGGCGATCATCACGGACAGGTTGTGCGTGACGCTGTCGTGCAACTCCCGCGCGATGCTCGAGCGTTCGGCGGACACCGCGAGCCGCTGGCGCTGCTCGCGGTCCCGTTCGAGGTGGGCCAGCCGCTCCAGGTGCGCGGTGCGCCGGATCCGGACGTTCGCACCGAGCAGCGCGCTCACGGCGATCGCGGTGGTCAGGACGGCCGCGGCGGCGGCGAACCGCCCCTCGGGCGCCCAGCGGGCCGCCGACATCAGGGCGCCGGCCTCCAGCACGGCCCCGGCCACCAGCGCCGGCCGCCACGGCGACCGCGCGGCCACCGTGGCGAGGGCGACCAGCAGGGCCGCGTCGGCGGGCAGTTGGAGGCCCAGGAACCACTGCACCAGGGCGACGGCGCAGATCACCCAGAACACCGCCAGGGGTGCCCGGCGCCGCCACACCAGCGGCAGCACGAGCGCCGCCTGCAGGGCCGCTCCGGGGACGCCCTCCGAGCGGCCCGGGCCGAAGGCCAGCGCGAAGAGCGCCGCAGCCAGCGCCGCGTCCTGCGCCGGCGGCGGCACGACCGCGGTGCGCACGGCTTCGGCCATCGGGTCCGTCCTCGGGTCGGGTGCAGGAGGTCTTCCGTCCGATGCCTCCAACAGGCTTCCACCGGGCGGATGTTGTCAGGCTAGGGCGACGGGCGGCCCCGGCACCTCACCCCACAGGCGGACACCGGCGTACGCCTCGGGTATCCCCCGGAGCCGGCCGCGGGGGCACCCGGATCCCCCGCGGGTCGCTCCGGAGCAGGTCGCCCCGGCCGGGCGCCGCCGGAAGGCTGGTGGCACCGCGGTCCGCACCCCGCCGCACCCCACCCCACCCCCCACTGCGCACCCCATCCCGCACCGCGGTCCGCGCCACGGCCCGCACCGCTGTCGCACCCCGCCCCCAGGAGCCGCCCCATGCCACGACCGCACCCCGCGCATCCCGGCCGCCGAGCCCTGCTCGCCGCCGGCGCCCTCCTCGCCGCGGCCGCCTGCACACCGTCGGGTACCCCTCGCGCCTCCGGCGCCGATCGGACCTCCGAGACCCCTCGCACCGCCGGCGCCCCACCGGTCGCCACCGGCCGTGCGGTCGTCCTGCCCGCGCCCACCGGGCCGCTCCCGGTCGGCACCGTCGAGCTGCACCTGGTCGACCGGAGCCGTCCCGCACCGCTCCTGCCGTCGCGCCCGTACCAGGAGGTGATGGCCGGGGTCTGGTACCCGGCGGACCCGGGCCGGGAGGGCCCGGTCGCGCCCTGGCTCCCCGCGGCGGCCGCGGCCGACTGGGACCGGCACTCCGCGCCGGGTCTGACGGTCCCCGCCGGAGCCGTGGACTGGCGGGGCATCCGCACCCACGCCCGGACCGGTGCGCCGGTGGCCGGGCCGCCGGCGGACCCGCGCACCGGCGGCCGGCTGGGCCGCTTCCCGGTGCTGCTGTTCGCGCCCGGCGACGGCGGCCCCCGCGCCCTGGGCACCGCCCTGGTCGAGGAGTTGGCCTCGCACGGCTACGTCGTGGTCGCCGTCGACGCCCCGTACGAGGCCGACCAGGTCGAGTTCCCGGGCGGCCGGGTCGTCCGGGCCCTGCCGCTGCCCGCGAAGCTGACACCGGCGACCGTGGCGGCCCTCCTGGCGGAGCACGCCCGCGCCCGGCTGGCCGACGCCCGGTTCGTGCTGCGCGCCCTCGGGGCCCTGGCGCGCGGGCACAACCCCGACGCGGCGGGCAGGGACCTGCCGGCCGGGCTGGCGGAGGCCCTGGACCTCACCCGGGTCGGGGCGTTCGGGCAGTCCCTGGGCGGCTCCGTGGCGGCCGCGCTGACCCGGGCGGAGCCGCGCGTCCGCGCGGCCGCCGGCCTGGACGGGGCCTTCGTCGGCCCGGTGGCCCGTACCGGGGTCGCCGTACCGTTCCTGCTGATGCTCTCCGGCGCGCACTCCCTGGCGGACGACCCGAGCCGGCGCTCCTTCTGGGCCGCCTCGACCGGCCGGCGGCGGGCCCTGCGGATGCGCGGGGCCGGGCACGGCTCGTACACCGACCTCCAGGCGATCCTGCCGCAGCTGACGGGCCTGGTGGCGGCCGAGGCCCGCGCCGGGCTGATCGGCAGCGTCGACCCGGAGCGGTCCCTGGCGGCCCAGCGGGCCGCCCTGACGGCCTTCTTCGACCGGTACGTCAAGGGCCGGCCCGGCGCCCCCTTCGACTTCGACGCCCCGGGCCGCTCCGGGTACCCCGTCCTGGAGGCGGTGCGCTACGAGCAGGCCGGGCAGAGCCCTCGGTAGGTGATGTCCACCCCGGAGACGGTGAAGCCGAAACGATCCTCCGTCGGGAGGGCGGCGAGCGGGCTGCCGGCCGGGTGGACGTCCCGGATCAGCCCGCAGCCGGAGCAGACCAGGTGGTGGTGCGGCCGGTGGGCGTTGGGGTCGTACCGCTTGGCCCGGCCGTCGGTGGTGACCTCCACGACCTCGCCGAGGGCGACCAGCTCGCCCAGGGCGTTGTAGACGGTCGCCCGGGAGATCTCGGGCAGCCGGCCCGCGGCCCGGGCGTGCACCTCGTCCGCGGTGAGGTGGACGTGGTCCCCGTCAAGGACCTCCGCGACGACCCGGCGCTGGGACGTCAGCCGCCAGCCGCGGGCTCGCAGCCGCTCCAGCAGGTCGCTCATATCGGCTCACCTCATTCAGTTCCGGCGCAGGGACCCGGTGCGATCCAGCCAGTCCGGGATCCGATCCAATACGGGATTGGTGTGCTTCTTGACTTGGACTGTGTCCATCGTAGGATCGGATCCGTCGATAGCCAAGAGACCGGAAGAACTTCCCGGCCGACCCGGCCGGGGCCTTCCACCGGGGCCTGCACCCCCCGCCGCTCCACCGCCAGCAGTTCCACCGCACTGTGATCGCTTGGTCCGGAAGGATTTCCCATGTCTGAAAACCACGAGGCAGCCGCCGCCAACGAGGGCACCGGTTGCCCGGTCGCGCACGGCCGCGCGGCGCACCCGACGCAGGGCGGCGGGAACCGCCAGTGGTGGCCGGAGCGGCTCAACCTCAAGATCCTCGCCAAGAACCCGGCCGTGGCCAACCCGCTCGGTGCGGAGTTCGACTACGCCGCGGCCTTCGGCACCCTCGACCTGCCGGCCGTCAAGGCGGACATCGCCGAGGTCCTGACCGACTCGCAGGACTGGTGGCCCGCGGACTTCGGCCACTACGGCCCCTTCATGATCCGGATGGCCTGGCACAGCGCCGGCACCTACCGGATCAGCGACGGCCGCGGTGGCGCGGGCGCCGGTCAGCAGCGCTTCGCGCCGCTCAACAGCTGGCCGGACAACGGCAACCTCGACAAGGCGCGCCGCCTGCTGTGGCCCGTGAAGAAGAAGTACGGCCAGAGCCTGTCCTGGGCCGACCTGATGATCCTCGCCGGCAACGTCGCCCTGGAGTCCATGGGCTTCGAGACCTTCGGCTTCGCCGGCGGCCGCGCGGACGTCTGGGAGCCCGACGAGGACGTGTACTGGGGCCCCGAGACCACCTGGCTCGGCGACGAGCGCTACACGGGTGACCGCGAGCTGGAGAGCCCGCTCGGCGCGGTCCAGATGGGTCTGATCTACGTCAACCCCGAGGGCCCCAACGGCAACCCGGACCCGGTCGCCGCCGCCCGCGACATCCGCGAGACCTTCCGCCGGATGGCGATGAACGACGAGGAGACCGTCGCCCTCATCGCCGGTGGCCACACCTTCGGCAAGACCCACGGCGCCGGTCCGGCGGACCACGTCGGCGCGGACCCGGAGGCGGCCCCGCTGGAGGCGCAGGGCTTCGGCTGGCAGAGCTCGTACCGCAGCGGCAAGGGCGCGGACGCGATCACCTCGGGCCTGGAGGTCACCTGGACCACCACCCCGGCGCAGTGGGGACACGACTTCTTCAAGCACCTCTTCGGCTACGAGTACGAGCTCAGCTCGAGCCCGGCCGGCGCGCACCAGTGGGTGGCCAAGGACGCCGAGGCGGTCATCCCGGACGCCTACGACGCGTCGAAGAAGCACCTGCCCACCATGCTCACCACCGACCTGTCGCTGCGCTTCGACCCGGCGTACGAGCAGATCTCGCGCCGCTTCCTGGAGAACCCGGACCAGTTCGCGGACGCCTTCGCCCGCGCCTGGTACAAGCTGACGCACCGTGACCTCGGTCCGGTCGCCCGCTACCTGGGCCCGGAGGTGCCGTCCGAGGAGCTGCTGTGGCAGGACCCGCTGCCGGCGCTCGACCACGAGCTCGTCGACGCCGAGGACGTGGCCGCGCTCAAGGCGCAGGTCCTCGCCTCCGACCTGACGGTCTCCCAGCTGGTCTCGGCCGCCTGGGCCGCCGCCTCGTCCTTCCGCGGCAGCGACAAGCGCGGCGGTGCCAACGGCGGCCGCATCCGGCTGCAGCCGCAGAGCGGCTGGGAGGTCAACAACCCGGACCAGCTGGCCACCGTCCTGCGCGTCCTGACGGGCATTCAGGAGGGCTTCAACGCCGCCCAGAGCGGCGGGAAGCGCATCTCGATCGCCGACCTGGTGGTGCTGGCCGGTGCCGCCGCGGTGGAGCAGGCCGCCAAGGACGCGGGCACCCCCGTGTCCGTGCCCTTCACCCCGGGCCGGGTGGACGCCGCCCAGGAGCAGACGGACGTCGAGTCCTTCGCCGCGCTGGAGCCGGCGGCCGACGGCTTCCGCAACTACCAGGGCAAGGGCAACCGGCTGCCGGCCGAGTACCTGCTGATCGACCGGGCCAACCTGCTCAACCTGAGCGCTCCCGAACTGACCGTCCTGGTCGGCGGCCTGCGCGTGCTGGGCGCCAACTACGACGGCTCGAAGCTGGGTGTGCTCACCAACACCCCGGGCACGCTGACGAACGACTTCTTCGTCAACCTTCTGGAGCTGGGCACCGTCTGGACCCCCGTCTCCGAGGACGCCACCACCTTCGAGGGCCGGGACTCCTCCGGCACCGTGAAGTGGACCGGCTCCCGCGCCGACCTGGTCTTCGGCTCCAACTCCGAGCTCCGCGCCGTCGCCGAGGTCTACGCGAGCGACGACGCGAAGCAGAAGTTCACCGAGGACTTCGTCGCCGCCTGGGCCAAGGTCATGGACCTGGACCGCTTCGACCTCCGCTGATCCGCCCGGGCCGGGAGCGATCCCGGCCCGGTACCACGGAGTTCACACCACCGCCCGGACGCGCCCCGCGTCCGGGCGGTGGCGCGTCCGCGGGCGGTCACTCCTCCGGGGCCTCGGCCAGTGCGCTCTCGAAGGCCCGGTGGGCCCGCTCGTCGAAGACCACGAAACGGACCTCGTCCACCGCCGTGGCGGTGGCACGGACCGTCCGGACGGCCACGCGCGCGCCGTCGTCCAGCGGCCAGCCGTAGATGCCCGTGGAGACGGCCGGGAAGGCGACCGTACGCGCGCCCAGTTCGTCGGCGACCTCCAGGGACCGGCGGTAGCAGGAGGCCAGCAGCTCCGAGCGGTCCTCCTCGGCCAGGTAGCGGGGGCCGACCGTGTGGATCACCCAGCGGGCCGGGAGGTTCCCGGCCGGGGTGGCGACGGCCTGACCGGTGGGCAGGCCCTTGCCGTAGTGGGAGGCGCGCAGCGCGCGGCAGGCCGCAAGGACCTCCGGGCCGCCCTTGCGGTGGATGGCGCCGTCCACCCCGCCGCCGCCCAGCAGCGAGGAGTTGGCGGCGTTGACCACCGCGTCGACGGCTTGTTCGGTGATGTCGCCCCGGACCAGGGTCAGCCGGGTCATCGGGTCTCGCTCATGGGCGTCGGGTCTCCTTCACGGGCGTCGGGTCTCGCGCAGCCGGCGCCAGACGGCCTTGGCGGCGTTGTGGCCGGACATGCCGTGCACGCCCGGGCCCGGCGGGGTGGCGCTGGAACACAGGTAGACGGCCGGGTGCGGGGTGCCGTACGGGCGCAGCGACAGCTTGGGCCGCAGCAGCAGCTGGAGGCCCGAGGCGGCGCCGCAGGCGATGTCCCCGCCGACGTAGTTCGGGTTGCGGGCGGCCAGTTCGGCGGGGCCGGCGGTGGCCCGGGCCAGTACGCGGTCGCGGAAGCCGGGGGCGAAGCGCTCCACCTGCCGCTCCACGGCGTCCGTGAGGTCGCCCTGCCAGCCGTGCGGGACGTGTCCGTAGGCCCAGAAGACGTGCTTGCCCGCCGGGGCCCGGGAGGGGTCGACCAGGCTGGGCTGGGCGGTGATCAGGAAGGGCCGCTCGGGGGCGCCGGCACCGCACGAGGCGCTGCGCAGGGCGGTGGCGATGTCGGCGCTGCGCGGGCCGACCTGGACGGTGCCGGCCCGCCGGGCGGCCTCCGCGGTCCAGGGCACCGGCCCGTCCAGCGCATAGTCGATCTTGAAGGCGGCGGCGCCGTACCGGTACCCCTCGTAGGCCCGGCCGAGCCGGGCGATCCGGGCCAGCGCGGTCGGGGACGTGTCGAAGACGTACGCCCGGGCCGGCGGCAGGTCGTCCAGCCGCTTGACCTCGTACCCGGTGTGCACCACCCCGCCGAGGTCCTTCAGGTACCCGGCCAGCGCGTCCGAGATCGCCTGGGAGCCGCCGCGCGGCACCGGCCAGCCGCCCTCGTGGGCGGCGAGTGCGAAGACCAGTCCGACGGCCGAGGTGGCCACCCCGCCCAGCGGGGCGATCACATGGGCGACCAGCCCGGCGAAGAGCGCCCGGGCCCGCTCGTCGTGGAACCGCCGCATCAGCCAGGTGGACGGCGGCAGGCCGGTGAGGCCGAACCGGGCCAGCAGGGCCGGGTCCCGGGGCAGCGCGGTCGACGGCAGGGACATGAAGTCCCGTACCAGGGTGTCCCAGTGGCCGAGGTAGGGCGCGACCAGCCGCCGGTAGGCGCCCGCGTCCCGGGGGCCGAAGGACAGCGCCGTCTCCGCCACCGACCGGGAGAGCACCGCGGCGGTGCCGTCGTCGAAGGGGTGGGCCATCGGCAGCGGCGGGTGCAGCCACTGAAGTCCGTACCGGTCCAGCGGCATGGTCTTGAAGACGGGCGAGCCGGCGCCCAGCGGGTGCACGGCCGAGCAGGGGTCGTGGCGGAAGCCGGGCAGCGTCAGCTCCTCGGTCCGCGCCCCGCCGCCCACCGTCGTACCCGCCTCGAACACGGCCACGGAGAAGCCGCGCCGGGCCAGTTCCACCGCGGCCGTCAGGCCGTTGGGGCCGGCCCCCACGACGACCGCATCGAGAATCGACGCCACTTCGGCTCCTTCTGCCGTCCGGCGGCGACGCCCGGCACGGTCGTGCCCCGCATCGCCGTCATCGCCCCCAGGATATGCGGCGGCGGACGGGCCCAGGGCCCGCGCCGCCCGCCGGTCCCGGGCCGTTACTCCGTGCCGCGCAGCAGGTCCCGTACCCGGACCGCGGTGGCCTCGTCACGGGCGATCGCGAACGGCAGGGCGTTGTCCCGGTCCACCCGGAACGGCTCGCCCGTGACCGTGTACTGGGCCCCGCCGGCCTCCGCGACCAGCAGCAGGCCGGCCGCGTGGTCCCAGGCGGAGGGCCAGCTGAAGGCCAGCGCGTCCATCTCGCCCCGGGCCACCCGCAGGTACTCCAGACCGGCCGAACCGCACGGCCGGGCCGCCACCCCGGGCACGTCCAGCCGGGCCAGCACGGCCTTGTCCTCGGGGCTGGTGTAGAAGGGGTGCGCGGTGGCCACCCGCAGCTCGGCGCCCGGCTCGGGCGAACCGGCGCTCAGCCGCGTCCCGTTGAGGTACGCTCCCTGGCCGCGCACCGCCGTCGCCAGCTCGCCGAGGGCGGGGGCGTAGGTCCAGGAGGCCAGCAGCTCGCCGTGCTGGGCCAGCGCGACCAGGGTGCAGAAGGCCGGGTCGCCCTCCACGAACTGCCGGGTGCCGTCCACCGGGTCGACGATCCACACCGGCGCGTCCCCGCGCAGCGCCCCGTACACCGAGGGGTCGGCGTGCACCGCCTCCTCGCCGACGACCACCGAGCCGGGCAGCAGCTTGGTGAGGGCGGTAGTCAGGTGCTCCTCGGCGAGCCGGTCGGCGGTCGTGACCAGGTCGTGCGGGCCGTTCTTGGCCTCCACCTCGTGGTCCGCGAGCTGGCGGAAGCGCGGCGTGATCTCGGCGGCCGCCGCCTCCCGCACCGCCTGCTCGACGGCGTCCAGGTCATGGCTCAGAAAGTCATCGATCATGGGACCAGCAAAGCACGGACCGGCATCGGTCCCCACCCGCGGGCATGGACGGCGCGTGAAGAGCAGGGCTCCGCGGATGCGCTCAGGGGTTGCCGATGTCCCGCCCGGTCAGCAGCACGTACAGCACCAGCGCCGAGACCAGCCCGACCGCCCAGCCGTAGTCCGCGAGCGGCTTGAGGAAGGGGATCAGACCGCCGTCCGGGAAGGGGCCCTGCCCCTCGGCGGAGTGCGAGCCGCCGACCGCGAGGGTGCCCCCGACCAGGAACGCGGCGAGCGCCCGGGGGTTCCAGCCGCCCCGGTACCAGTAGGGCCCGCCGGCCCGGTACAGGTCGGGCAGCGAGAGGCGGGTGCGCCGGACGATCCAGTAGTCGGCGATCAGGATCCCGGCGACCGTGCCGAGCAGCCCGCCGACCAGCCCGAGCCAGGTGAAGATGTACAGCTCGGGGGTGGAGGTCAGCTTCCACGGCATGATCAGCACCCCGACCACGCCGGTGATCAGCGCGCCGGTCCGGAAGTCCACCCGCCGGGGTGCCAGGTTGGCCAGGTCGTAGGCGGGTGAGACGACATTGGCCGCGATGTTCACCGACAGGGTCGCGATCAGTACGGTGACCAGCGCGAAGAGCAGCCCGAAGACGCTGTCCGTCCGGGCCACCAGCAGGACCGGGTCCCAGATCGGGGCGCCGTAGACCGCCTGGGAGCCGGAGGTGACGAACACCGACAGCAGGGCGAAGAGGGTCATCGTGGTGGGCAGTCCGAGCGCCTGGCCGAGGACCTGGGCACGCTGTCCGGAGCCGAAGCGGGTGAAGTCGGGGATGTTCAGGGAGAGGGTGGACCAGAAGGCGATCATGCCCATCAGCGAGGGGAAGAACACCGGCCAGAAGTCGGCGCCCCAGCCGAGCCGGGACGGCTGGTCCAGCAGCGGCCCCACCCCGCCCGCCTTGGCCGCGATCCAGCCGAAGAGCACCAGCGCGCCGAGGATGACGAACGGCGCGGCCCAGTTCTCGAAGCGCCGCAGGGTCTCCATCCCCCGGTAGATGACGGCCAGTTCGAGGGCCCAGAAGAGCAGGAAGCACAGCCACAGCGTCCAGGGGTGGCCGGCGATCCGGCCGGCCTGGGCCCAGCCGCCGAAGACCTTGCCCAGCAGGACGAAGATCCCGGAGCCGCCGATCCAGGTCTGGATGCCGAACCACGCGCAGGCCACCCCGGCCCGGATCAGCGCCGGCAGGTTCGCCCCGCGGACACCGAAGGAGGCCCGGGCCAGCACCGGGAAGGGGATGCCGTACTTCGGCCCGGCGTGCCCGGTGAGCAGCATCGGCACCAGTACGACCAGGTTGGCCAGCGCGATGGTGAGGACCGCCTGCTTCCAGTCCATCCCGAGGGCCACCAGCCCGGAGGCGAGCATCCAGGAGGGGATGTTGTGCGCCATCCCCACCCACAGGGCGGCGAAGTTGTACGTGGTCCAGCGCCGCCGGTCGACCGGCACGGGCAGCAGGTCCGCGTTGGCGAACCGCCCGTCGGCGGGGATCTCCCCGGCGGACAGCCCGACCGGGCCGCCCCCGCTCCGTCTCCGGCCGGCCACCGTCGAACCGTCGGTCATCACGACACCTGCCTGTCCGTGGGGATAGGGAAAAGGGGAAAGGGGAGAGAGAAAACGGGAAAGGAACGCGGAGGTGGCGGTCGGGGGGAATGTTCCTCGTCAGGCGGGCCCAACGGTGCACAGGCGCTTGGTGGCCCGGGTCAGGGCCACGTACAAGTCCCTTTCCCCACCGGGACGGGTGGTGATGATTTCCCCGGGGTCCACCACCACGACCCCGTCGAATTCCAGGCCGCGCGCTTCGGAGGCCGGCACGATGCGCGCGTGTTCGGCGATGCCGTGGGCCGTCAGCTCGCCCACCCGGGTGTCCGCGCAGATCACTCCCAGCAACTCGTCCGGGTGCGCGGCGCGCTGGGCGGCGAGTTCCCGTACCACGCCGGCGGCCAGCCCGGCCGCGGGCGCGGTCACGGTGCGGGGAGGCTCGCCGCTGCGCAGGGACCGGGTGGGCTGCTGGTCCGGGGCGATCCGCGCGAGCAGGTCCCGGACGCTCTCCAGGATCTCCTGGGTGGTGCGGTAGCTGACCGTCAGGTCGTGCAGCCTGAACCGCGGCCCGAGGTGCGGGCCCAGGGCCTCCCGCCAGTCGCGTGCCGTCGCCACCGGGCCCGCCTGGGCGAAGTCCCCCACCAGCGTCATCGACCGGGCCGGGCAGCGGCGCACGATCATCCGCCACTGCATGGCGGTCAGTTCCTGCGCCTCGTCGACGACCACGTGTCCGTACGTCCGCGCCGGCGGGCCGTCGACCAGACCCGCCGCCTCGTCCAGCAGCGGCACGTCGGCGTCGGTCCACGGGTCCTGCGGGCCGCGGACCAGCAGGGACCGCTCCTGCGCGGTCAGGCCCGGCAGGAGCTCGGCGAGCGCGCCGGGGTCCGTCAGGAGCGCGTTCACCAGCCCGGCCGGGGCCAGCCGCGGCCACAGCTCCTCGACCGACCGGTCGAAGGCGTCGTCGTCGAGGAGGTCGTCCCGGAGGGCGTCCAGGTCCAGCTCGTGGACCGGACCCGGGCCGGCCGCGCCCTCGGCCCGGCGCTGCGCGGCTCCGGTGAACCGGTCGAGGTCGATGCCGGTCATCCGCTCGGAGTCGG
Organism: Streptomyces sp. NPDC089919; assembly: GCF_040684615.1. Lineage (NCBI taxonomy): Bacteria > Bacillati > Actinomycetota > Actinomycetes > Kitasatosporales > Streptomycetaceae > Streptomyces > Streptomyces sp. NPDC089919. Next base: position 28,195 of record NZ_JBFBGK010000074.1, on the reverse strand, counting down.
CGTCGATCTGCTCGAGGACGTCGCCCATGTCCCGCTGCACCGCGTCGGTGACGGCGTCGGCCAGGAGTTCCTTGAACACCTGGCGGGCGGGATTGTGCCCCGGTACGGCCGCCCGGGCCGCGTCGCGGGCCGTCGCCACCTCCGCGGCGGACAGGTGGACCGGCTCCTGTCCGACCCGGACGGTGAACTCGCCGGCCGGGGCCTGGTGGACGCGCAGCAGGCCGGCCAGGGCCTCGGCGAGGGCGGTGCCGCCCTTGAGCCGGGCCGCGTCGAACGGGCCGGGGCCCCGTGCGGGCACTGCGGCCAGTTCCCGGCAGGTCGCCAGGACCACGTCGTTCTCGCCGAGCGAGGGCAGGACCTGGGCGATGTAGTCGAGGAAGCGGGCGTTGGGGCCCACCACCAGGACGCCCTCCGCCGCGGCGCGCGGGAAGGCGTACAGCACGTAGGCCGCCCGGTGCAGGGCGACCACCGTCTTGCCGGTGCCCGGGCCGCCCTGCACCACGGTCACCCCGCGGTGGGCGGAGCGGACGATCGCGTCCTGCTCGGCCTGCAGCGTCGCCACGGCCGCCTGCATCCGGCCGGTCCGCCGCGCCGACAGGGCCTCGGCCAGCGGCCCGTCCCCCACGACGTCGTCCTCGGTCGGGGCGCTGCCGTCCAGCAGTTCGTCGCTCACCGAGACGACCGTGCGCCCCTCGAGGCGCAGGTGCCGGCGGCGCCGCAGGCCCATCGGGTGGACCGGGGTCGCCTCGTAGAAGGACCGCGCCGCGTTCGCGCGCCAGTCCACCAGCAGGGGCAGCTCGTCCTCCTCCGTGTGCAGTCCGATCCGCCCGATGCGCAGGGCCGTGCCGTCCGCCCGGTCCACCCGGCCGAAGACCAGACCCCTCTCGGCGCCCTCCAGCCGACTGATGTCCCGGGCCAGGCGCTCGGCGGCGTTCTCCCGCTCGTACGCCTCGCCGGCGCTGCCCGCCGGGGTCTTCAGCACGCGCGCCCGGTCGGCCCGGGCCCGGGAGATCCGCTCGGTGAGCAACGCGTACAGGGAGGAGACGTAGTCCCGCTCCGCTGCGAGCGCATCCGGCTCGGGGTCGGCTATTTCGGAAAGGGCGAGCGGCGCGGTCATGAACACCTTCGAATATCGATCGGCCCGGACGTGACCGACTGGAATATAGGCAGCCCCCTCACCACTGTCAACATCGATCCATTCCACCGAAATCGTTGCGCCGGAAGGGTTCTTGTGCCTCCGCGGCATTTGCGATCGGCGCGGTTTTATGCCCTGCCAGAATTTCCGGCCGCCGGAATCGGCGCTCGAAAACCGCTATTGAAATGCCGGGATGATCTGCTGCCCGTAGGCGTCGATGGTCGCCTCGCGGGCGTCGTGCATGTCGTAGAGGGCGAACTGGTCGACGCCCAGGTCCCGCAGCGCCCGCAGCTTCTCGATGTGGGCCTCGGCCGGGCCCAGCAGGCAGAAGCGGTCGACGATCTCGTCCGGGACGAAGTCGGTGGAGGGGTTCCCGGCCCGGCCGTGGTGGCTGTAGTCGTAGCCCTGGCGGGACTTGATGTACTCGGTCAGCTCCTCGGGGACCATCGAGGAGTGCTCGCCATAGCGGCCGACCAGGTCCGCCACGTGGTTGCCGACCATGCCGCCGAACCAGCGGCACTGGTCGCGGGCGTGCCCGAGGTCGTCGCCGACGTACGCCGGGGCGGCCACGCAGATGGTGATGGAGGCGGGGTCGCGGCCGGCTTCCACGGCCGCTTGCCGGACCGCCTTGATCATCCACTCCGTGAGGTACAGGTCAGCGAGCTGCAAAATGAACCCGTCCGCCTTCTGCCCGGCGAGCGCGAGGGCCCTGGGCCCGTACGCCGCCATCCAGACGGGCAGCTTCCCGTCCCGGATCCACGGGATCTGGAGCGTCTTCCCGTCGACCTCGGCCTCGCGGCCCTCCGCCAGGTCCCGGATCGCCTCGATCGCCTCGCCGAGCCGGGCGAGGGTGTTGGGCTTGCGGCCGGCCACCCGCATCGCGGAGTCGCCGCGGCCGATGCCGCAGACCGTCCGGTTGCCGTACATGTCGTTGAGGGTGGCGAAGGTGGAGGCGGTGACCTCCCAGGTGCGGGTGCCGGGGTTGGTCACCATCGGGCCGACGTGCAGCTTCTGCGTGTTGGCCAGGATCTGGCTGTAGATGACGAAGGGTTCCTGCCACAGCACGGCCGAGTCGAAGGTCCAGCCGTAGCGGAAGCCGTTGCGTTCCGCGCGCTTCATCAGGCTGACCACCTGGGCGGCGGGCGGGTCGGTCTGCAGGACGAGGCCGAAGTCCATGGTCGGGCTGCTCCTTGGGGCGCTTACAGGTACTGGCAGGTGGAGCGGTGGACGAAGCCGCCGTGGCCGGCCCGTCCGGTGAACCGCCGGTCCTGGATGACGGGTTCACCACGGGAGAGCACGGTGTCGACCCGGCCGGTGAGCCGCTTGCCCTCGTAGGCCGAGTAGTCGACGTTCATGTGGTGGGTCTCGGCGGAGACCACCTGCTCGGCGTGCGGGTCGTAGAGGACGATGTCCGCGTCGGAGCCGGGGGCGATGGTGCCCTTCTGGGGGTACATGCCGAACATCCGGGCCGGGGTGGCGCAGGCGATCTCGATCCAGCGGCGGCGGCCGATGTGGCCCTCGACCACGGCCTGGTGCAGCAGGTCCATCCGGTTCTCCACGCCCGGCAGGCCGTTGGGGATCTTGGAGAAGTCCCCCCGGCCCAGCTCCTTCTGGCCGCGGAAGCAGAAGGGGCAGTGGTCGGTGGAGACCACCTGGAGGTCGTTGGTGCGCAGCCCCCGCCACAGGGCCGCCTGGTGCTCGCGCGGCCGCAGCGGTGTGGAGCAGACGTACTTGGCGCCCTGGAAGTCGGGCTCCGCGAGGTTGTCGGTGGAGAGGAAGAGGTACTGGGGGCAGGTCTCGCCGAAGACCGGCAGGCCCTTGTCCCGGGCCCCGGCCAGCTCGGCCACGGCCTCCTCGGCCGAGACGTGGACGACGTAGAGCGGGGCGCCAGCCACCCGGGCCAGCTGGATGGCGCGGTGGGTGGCCTCGGCCTCCAGGAGGACCTTGCGGACCTCGCCGTGGTGCCGGGGGTCGGTCTCGCCGCGGGCCAGCGCCTGCTCGATGAGCACGTCGATCGCGATGCCGTTCTCCGCGTGCATCATGATCAGGCCGCCGTTGTGGGAGGCGCGCTGCATGGCCCGCAGGATCTGGCCGTCGTCGCTGTAGAAGACCCCGGGGTAGGCCATGAACAGCTTGAAGGAGCTGATGCCCTCCTCGACGAGGTGGTCCATCTCCTTCAGGGTCTGTTCGTTGACGTCCGACACGATCATGTGGAAGCCGTAGTCGATCGCGCAGTTGCCGTCGGCCTTGGCGTACCAGGTGTCCAGTCCCTCGCGCAGCGGGCGGCCCACGCTCTGGACGGCGAAGTCCACGATCGTGGTGGTGCCGCCCCAGGCGGCGGCCCGGGTGCCGGTCTCGAAGGTGTCGGAGGCGGCGGTGCCGCCGAAGGGCAGCTCCATGTGGGTGTGGACGTCGACGCCGCCCGGGATGACGTACTTCCCGGTGGCGTCGAGGATCCGGTCGGCCGTCCAGGCCGCTGCGGCCGCGGAGCCGGTGGCGGCCAGGGCGGCGACCCGGCCGTCCTCGATCAGGACGTCCGCGTGGAGCTCGTCGGCGGCGGTGACGACCAGCCCGCCGCGGATCAGGGTGCGGTTGCTCACGAATCTCCTCCGGACTCTCGGGCGGCGGGCCGGCCCGGACTACACGGTGCGCAGGGCGCGTTCGATGATCTCGGCGCCCTCTTCCGCCTCCGCGACGGTCAGCGAGAGCGGCGGGGCGATCCGCAGCACGCTGGTGTTGTGGCCGCCGCCCTTGCCGAGCAGCAGGCCGTCGGCCCGGGCGGCCTCCAGGACCGCGGCGGCGGCTTCGGGCCAGGCCTGGTCGGTGCCGGGCCGGGTGAGCTCGATGCCGGCCATCAGGCCCCGGCCGCGCACCTCGCGCACGCAGGGGGTGCCGGCGGCGATCGCCTGGAGGCGCTGGAGCAGCAGGCCGCCGACCCGGCGGGCGTTGCCCTGCAGGTCGTGCTCCAGCAGGTAGTTCAGGTTGGCCACGCCCGCGGCCATGGTGACGGGCGAACCGCCGAAGGTGGAGATGGAGTTGGCGTCGAGACAGTTCATCACCTCGGCGCGGGCCACCACCCCGCCGATGGACATGCCGTTGCCGATGCCCTTGGCGAAGGTGAGGACGTCCGGCGGGCCGTTCTGGCCGTGCGCCTGCCAGCCCCAGAAGTGTTCGCCGGTGCGGCCCCAGCCGGTCTGCACCTCGTCGCTGATCCACAGGATGCCGTGCCGGTCCAGGACCCGGCGGAAGGCGGCGTACAGGCCGTCGGGCGGGGAGGTGAAGCCGCCGACGCCCTGGATGGGTTCGGCGATCAGGGCGGCCACTCCCCCGCGGGCCTGGCCGAGGACGTCCTCGAGGTCGGCGACGCAGGCCTCGATGAACCGCTCGTCGGTCAGCTGGGCGAAGGGCCCCCGGCCGCGCACCCCGCCGTGCACGTAGAGGGTCTGGAGCGGCGAGAGGCTGGTCGGCGACCAGCCGCGGTTGCCGGTGATGGAGACGGTGGAGAAGGACCGGCCGTGGTAGCTGTTGCGCATCGCGAGGATCTGGTTGGACCCGCGCAGGGTGGTGGCCAGCAGCAGCGCGGTGTCGTTGGCCTCGGTGCCCGAGGTGGTGAAGAAGACCCGGGCGTCGGGGATGCCGGAGAGGGCGGCGACCCGCTCGGCCAACTCGACCATGGGCCGGTTGAGGTAGAGCGTGGAGGAGTGGATGATCCGCCCGGCCTGGTCGGCCACGGCCTTGGTGACCTCGGGCAGCGCGTGCGCGGTCATCGTGGTGAGGATGCCGCCGAAGAAGTCGAGGTAGCGGTTGCCGTCCGCGTCCCAGACGTGCCGGCCCTCGCCGTGGGTCAGTTCGATGGGGCGGTCGTAGTAGAGGGCGAGCCAGTCGGGCAGCACGGCCCGGTGCCGCTGGTGCAGGGTCTGCGGGATCGTCACGGCTGTACCAGTCCTCCGTACGCGTCGGGCCTGCGGTCGCGGTAGAAGGCCCACTGGGTGCGGACCTCGTCGATCAGGTCGAAGTCGAGGTCCCGGACGAGGAGTTCCTCGTCCTTGTCGCTGGCCACCTCACCGACGAACTGACCGCGCGGGTCGACGAAGTAGCTGGTGCCGTAGAAGTCGTTGTCGCCGTACTCCTCCTGGCCGACCCGGTTGATCGCGGCGACGAAGTACTCGTTGGCCACGGCCGAGGCGGGCTGTTCCAGCTGCCACAGGTGGGCGGACAGGCCCCGGGAGGTGGCCGAGGGGTTGTAGACGATCTGGGCGCCGGCCAGGCCCAACTGCCGCCACCCTTCGGGGAAGTGGCGGTCGTAGCAGATGTAGACGCCGACCTTGCCGACCGCGGTGTCGAAGACCGGCCAGCCCAGGTTCCCGGGGCGGAAGTAGTACTTCTCCCAGAAGCCCTTGACCTGCGGGATGTGGTGCTTGCGGTACTTGCCGAGGTAGCTGCCGTCGGCGTCGATCACGGCCGCGGTGTTGTAGTAGAAGCCCTGGCTCTCCAGTTCGAAGACCGGTACGACGATCACCATGCCGGTCTCGCGGGCCAGTTCCTGCATCCGCCGGACGGTGGGGCCGTCCGGTACCGGTTCGGCCCAGCGGTAGTGCTCCGGCTCCTGGACCTGGCAGAAGTACGGGGCGTTGAAGACCTCTTGGAACCCGATGATCCGGGCGCCCTGGGCGGCGGCGGCGCGGGCGTGCTCCTCGTGTTTGGCGATCATCGATTCGGTGTCGCCGGTCCAGGTGGCCTGGACCAGTGCGGCGCGGACGACGTGGGCCATGAGCTGCTCCTTCGACAGACGTCAGAGCCTCTACGCACGTAGATGCAGTGCGTAGGTACGAGACCGTAAGCCCCGTCACACCGTGGGGCAAGACCACCACCCGCAACCGGCCGAGTCGATCATGTTTCGTATTTCGCCGGTCGATTTGCGACAGCCCGCGGACAGCTCAGGCCATCGGTACGCCGGCCACCCGCAGCGCGTGTACCAGGTCCCGGTGCCGGGAGTCCGAGACGCCCTTGGCCGCCGCGAGCAGCCGGGGCGCCAGCCGGGACGGGTCGGTCCGGGCCAGCCGCGCCGACTCCTCGGGCGCCCGCACCCGGACGAAGGCCCCGAGCAGCGCGCCCGCCTCCTGGTCCCGGCCGCCGGCGGTCAGGGCGAGGGCGGCGTCGGCGATCTCCGCGGCCGGCCGGGACACCCCCTCGCGCAGCAGCCGGCCGCCGTCGGCCGGCCGGCCCGCCGCGGCCAGCGCCGCCGCCACCGCCGAGAGCCGGTCCGGCGGCAGCGAGGCGGCCTCCCAGAGCAGGGTGGCCCAGTCCGCGCCCAGCCCGGCCCGCTCCAGCTCCGCCGCCAGCGGCGGCAGCCGGTCCGGCGGCCAGAGCGCCGCCTCGCAGAGCAGGACGTGGGCCTCCCCCGAGCGGCCCGCCGCCCGCAGCCCGACCAGCTCCCCGACCAGGGCGGTCACCGAGCCGGCGGCCGGGGCGGCCGCCGGCAGACCGGCGCTCGAGGCGGTGGGCGACCCGGTCGGCCCGGGGCCGCCCGGCTCCGGGGCGGCGGCGGCCAGCCGCGCGCCGAACTCCGCGCACCGGGCCGCGGCGCGGGCGAAGTCGTCCTCCGCCCAGGAGAGCCGCCGGTGCAGCTCCTCCGTGCCGGCCGGATCCCGGGTGCCCCGCAACCGGGCGGACAGCTCCGCGAGCGCCTGCTCGGCCCCGGCCCGCTGCGCCTCGGCGGCGGCCAGCCGCGCGCGGAGTTCCGGGCGGACGCCCGGCTGCCGGTCGTGGGCGACCACCGCGTCGGCCCGCAGCCGGGCCAGCGTGCCGGTCCACTCCTGCGCCCACTCGTCGCCGCGCAGCACCGCCAGGTCCTGGAGCAGCGACTCCAGCACGTCCCAGGGCGGTATCGCCTCGCCCCGCAGGCAGCGGTCCAGACCGTCGGGGTCGCGGCGCCGGAACTCCGCGTACCAGCCGGCGGCCGGATCGAGATGGGCCACCAACTGGCTCAGGTAGTCGGCGAGTTGCTGTACGGCACGCTGTGCGCCCAGATCCATGGCGTGCATGGGATCACACCCGTGTTACGGGAGCGCTACGGGAGCCCCAAAGCTGGACGGCGATCCCGCCAAGCGGTCCGGACGCCCGCCGCCCGGAGGCCGCCGCCCGGACACCGCCGCCCGGGCGCGGATGCGTCCGGGCGGCTGGGGTCGGGTGGGTCGGGTCCGGTCAGGCGGGGCCGGACTTGGCCGCGTGGGTCAGCGTCTCCCAGGCCACGAACAGGTCGTCGGTGCCGGCCGGCCGCTGCTGGTCGACCAGCTTGCGGGTCAGCGGCAGCTTGGCGCCGGTACGGCCCTCGTAGTGGCCGAGGGCCACCTCCAGGTCGGGCCCCATGCTCCGCTCGATCTTCCCGCCGCACAGCCAGGCCGGCGGGGTCTTGCCGAGCTGGTAGGCCGCGTGGAACTCCAGTGCGGCCTTGAGCCGGTCGGCCTGCTCGCCGTACAGGTCGATGCCCTGGTGCCAGGCGGTCTCGGCGATGTGTGCGGAGGCGGCCAGCGAGTAGCCGACGTGCCGCAGGTTGCGGCAGGTCTCCTGGCCCAGCCCGTCCACGTACCGGCCCTGGTTGAACCAGTACGTCTTCATCTTGGCGGGGGTGTCGATGGTGGTGTGCGCGGGGGTGCGCGGCCGGGGGCCGTCGGAGGCCAGGTAGAAGTAGGCCGGGACGCGGGCCCGGAACCGCTCGACGGACTCGCCGAAGACGGCGTGGTCCTCCAGGAAGACCGCGATCGAGATCGAGGCGTCGGTCATGGCCAGTTCCCAGTTGCCGTTGAAGGCGGGGACCTGGTGGGTGACGGCCGGCAGGTAGGCCTTGCGCAGCATCCACTTGAACCGCTGCACCTGGGGGCCGGACCAGACCGGGAAGCCGGCGTGCACGATCTCGCCGGCCCGCGCCCAGGTGGAGCCGGCCCAGGCGGCCTGGAGTCCGGCGTTGTCCTGGGTGTGGCCCTTCATGACGGCCGACCAGGCGTCCATGATCTCCACGGACTTGCGGGCGTAGGCGGTCCGGCCGGTCACCGACCACAGCAGGGCCTGGGTGTAGGCGGCGACCGCGTCCTGGCGCTCGGCCAGGCAGGAGGGCGGCCCGGCGTTGAACGGGCAGGGCACCACCTCGGCCGGGTGCGGGACGTAGTCCAGGGAGGCGTAGGGGCTCTTGAGCATGGCCTCGTACGCGGAGTTCCACGGCTCCTCGCCCAGCTTGACCATGGCCTTGGCCTGGTCGAGCTGGGTCTTGCCGACCACCACGCCCGGATGGTGGAAGACCACGTCCGTGGCGGCCGTGCCGGGGTGGTCCCGGCCGTCCGGCGCCGCGCAGGCGGCGAGCAGCAGCCCGGCGGCGAGCAGCGCGCCGAGGAGGCCGAGGCCGAGTCGCTTGGTTGCGTTCTGTGCAGACACGCATCCACGGTCACCCGCCGCGCGGCGCGGCGCGCGCCGCGTTGCGCCGAACGGACGCGTGCGCCGCCCGGCGCCCCGGACGGGCGTCTGTGACACCCGTCCAGGACGTACGGCCGTACGAGACGTACGTACTAGACGGCCGTCAGGGTGTGCCCGCCGGGCGGACCACCATGGCCGAGCCGCCGCCGCGGCGGGTCTTCTCCGCCGCGGCCAGCCAGCGGCCGTCGGGCAGCCGCTGCACCCCGGTGGCCGCGCCGATCTCCGGGTTCAGGCGGAAGCCGTGGCCCAGCGCCGCCAGCTGGCCGCGCAGCGGGCTGTCCCACAGCGCCGGCTCCAGCTCGGTCGTGGTCTGGTTGCGCTGGCTGGCCCGCGGCGCGGCGATCGCCTCGACCAGCGGCAGCCCCCGGTCCAGGTGCCCGATCAGCGTCTGCAGCACGGTGGTGATGATGGACGCGCCGCCCGGGGAACCGACGGCCAGCACCGGCTCGCCGTCCTCCAGCACGATCGTCGGGGAGATCGACGAGCGCGGCCGCTTGCCGGGGCCCGGCAGGTTCGGGTCGTGCACCGCCGGGTTGGCCGGGCTGAAGGAGAAGTCGGTCAGCTCGTTGTTGAGCAGGAAGCCCCGGCCGGGCACGGTCAGCCCGCTGCCGCCGGTCTGCTCGAGGGTCAGGGTGTAGGCGACCACGTTGCCCCAGCGGTCGGCGACCGTGAGGTGGGTGGTGTTCTCCCCCTCGTACGTGGTCGGGGCGGCGGGGGCCGCGGCCTTGCAGTCGGCCGGGTCCTCCGGGTCGCCGGGGGCCAGCGGGCTGGTGAGCACCGCGTCGTCCTTGATCAGGCAGGCCCGGGAGTCGGCGAAGTCCTGCGAGAGCAGGCCCCGGGTGGGCACGTCCTCGGCCTCGGGGTCGCCGACCCAGCGGCCCCGGTCGGCGAAGGCGATCCGGGAGGCCTCGATGAAGCGGTGCAGGTACTGGGCCTGGCTGAGGCTGCCCAGGTCCGTGCGTTCGAGGATGTTCAGCGCCTCGCCGACGGTGGTGCCGCCGGAGGACGAGGGGGCCATGCCGTAGACGTCCAGGCCCCGGTAGCGGACGTGGGTCGGGGCCTGCCGCCGGGTCGCGTAGTCGTCGAAGTCGTCCAGGGTCTGGTCGCCGGCCCGGACCCGGCGGGTGGCGGCCGGGTCGACCGGGGGCTTGCGGACGGTGTTGACGATGTCCCGGGCCAGCCGGCCGTGGTAGAGCGCGTCGATGCCCTTGCGGCCCAGTTCGGCGTACGTGTCGGCCAGGTCGGGGTTCTTGAAGGTGCTGCCGACCACCGGGAGTTGGCCGCCGGGCAGGAAGAGGGCAGCGGTGTCGGGGAAGTCCCGGAAGCGGCTCTCGTTGCCCGCGGTCTGGGCGCGGAAGGTGGCGTCCACGGTGAAGCCGCCCCGGGCCAGTTGCTCGGCCGGGGCCAGCAGGGTGCGCAGCGGGCGGCTGCCCCAGGCCCGCAGGGCGGTGTCCCAGGTGGCGGGGGTGCCGGGGACGCCGACGCCCAGGCCGCTGGTGACGGCCTCGTCGAAGGGGATGGGGACGCCGTTCTCCTGGAAGAGGTGGGAGTCGGCGCTGGCCGGGGCGGTCTCCCGGCCGTCGATGGTCTGCACTCTGCCGCGCCGGGCGTCGTAGTACACGAAGTACCCGCCGCCGCCGATGCCGGCGGAGTAGGGCTCGGTGACGCCCAGGGCGGCCGCGGTGGCGACGGCCGCGTCGACCGCGTTGCCGCCGGCCCGCAGCACGGCGATGCCGGCCGCGGAGGCGTCGGCGTCCACACTGGCCACGGCGCCGCCGTAGCCGACCGCCACCGGTTCCTTCACGGCGGTGCCGGCCGGCCGGTGTTTCGCCGCCTTCGCCGCGGCCCCGGGTCCCGAGCCCGCCATCCCGGCCGGGGCGCCCGCGGCCCCGGCCGTGGTCAGCGATCCGGCGAGGGCGACGAGGGCTAGTGTCCGTGCGGTGGACCGGCGCATTCCGTACCTCCACTCAACAGGGTTTCGCGCAGGGTAACTTCACGGTGGCCTCCGCGTCAGGACGGCATCCCGCCAGGGTGCGCCCCGGCCGGCAGGCCGTACGATCCCGCGCATGAACGACGACGTGCGCAACATCGTGCTCGGGGTGCTCGCCACCGGCGTCAGCGGCGGGTTCGGCTGGTTCACCCGTACCTATGTATGGCGGCGCCGGCTGCGCCGCAAGCAGGCCTTCCTCGGGCTGCCGACCGGCTCGGACTGCCTGTTCATCGTCAACCGGCAGATGGGCGGCAGCGAGAACTCCGTGCACCGCAACGACGCGCTCGCCCTGCTGGAGATATCCGCCCTGATCAAGGACTGCGGGGCGAGCGTCCAGATCGTGGCCCACGACACGGCCCGTCAGGGCTTCGGCGAGCGCGCGGAGTTCTGCGTCGGCGGCCCGATCTCCAACGTCCGTACCACCGCGCACCTGGAGTCGCTGCTGCCCGGGGTGCGGGTGGACCAGAGCCGTGAGGCGGGCCCGGACCGGGGAGCCATCCAGGTCGGCGGCGAAGTGTACCGCTGGCGGCCGGGGGCGGTGGAGTACGTCGTGCTGGCCCGGCTGACGGTGGCGGAGGGCACCCGGCCGGTGTTCCTGATCAGCGGTCAGACCGCGGTCAGCAACCAGGCCGGGGCCCGCTACCTGGCCCGGCACCACGAGCGGCTGGCCCACCGGTACGGCGACCGGACCTTCTGCCTGGTGCTGAAGGTGGTCAACTCCCAGGCGTACGGGCCGGACGTGACGGAGCTGGCCGCGGACGTCACCGAGGCGGCCCGGACACCCGAAGCGGCAGCTGTTTGAGCCCGTTGATGAAGTTGGACACCAGGCGCCGTGGTTCGCCCGCCAGTTCGGGGGCCGGCAGGCCGGCGGCCCGCCACTCCTCGTGCAGGGTGCGCAGCTGGAGCCGGGCGAAGCGGGCCCCGAGGCAGACGTGCGGACCGTCGCCGAAGGAGACGTGCGGGTTGGGGCGGCGGGCCGGGTCCAGCCGGTGCGGGTCCGCGAAGACCCGCTCGTCGTGGTTGGCCGAGGCGTGGAAGACCACCACCTTCTGGCCCGCCCGGATGCGGGTGCCGGCCAGTTCGGTGTCGACGGCGGCGGTGCGCCGGAAGCTCAGGACCGGCGGGTGCACCCGGAGCAGTTCCTCCACCGCCGTGGCCGGATCCGCCTCCCCCGCGCGCAGCCGGGCGTAGGCGTCGGGCTGCCGGGCCAGCGCCAGCAGGCCGCCGGGGGCGGCGCTGCGGACCGTGTCGTTGCCCGCGACGGTGAGCAGGAAGAAGAACATCTCCAGCTCCCCCTCGGCCAGGTCCGCCTGGGCGAGGGCGGTCATCAGGTCGTCAGCGGGGTGCGCGAGCTTGTGGGCGGCCAGCTCGCGGGCGTAGTCGAACATCTCGCCCAGCAGGGCCGGCGAGCGGGGGTTGAGCGGCGTGCCGTCCGGCCCGGTGACCGGGGCGGGGGCGTCGTCGGGGTCCTGGTAGCCGATGACCCGGACCGTCCAGTCCAGCAGCAGCCCGCGGTCCCCGGCCGGGACTCCCATCAGGTCGGCGAGGTTCAGCAGCGCGTACTCGTCGGTGACGGCGGTGACCAGGTCGGCGACCCCGTCCTCGGCGTCCTCCCGGGCCCGGCGCAGCAAGGCGGCGGCCCGCTGCCGCACCCGGTCGCCGAAGGCGTCGACCCGGCCCGGGGTGAAGGCCCGGGAGACCAGCCGGCGCAGCCGCCCGTGGTCCGTGGGGGTCTCCCCGGGACCGCACGGCCCGGGGAAGGGGTCCTGGTTGAGCATGGTGCGCCGGATGAAGGGCAGGTCGGCCGGGTCCGGGTCGCGGATCTGGGTGGCGCCGAGGTACGAGGAGTAGGTGCGGGAGTCGCGCAGGACCCGGACCACGTCCGCGTGCCGGGTCACGGCCCAGAAGCCGGGCCCGGCGGGCCAGCCCAGGACCGGGGGCTCGGGCTGCCAGGCCACCGGATGGTGCGTGCGCAGGGTCCGGTAGGCCTCGTGCGGCGGGCCGGCGGCGTAGATCCGCGGGTCGAAGACGTCCGGGACCACGGTGGGCGGGGTGGCGGCAGGGGGCACGCGGGCTCCGTTCCTCGGTGCGGGCCACCACCGTGGCCGCGGGCACCGGTCCCCGGCAAGAGGGCGGGGCCGCCGCGTCCTGACCCGCGTCCCGCCTCAGCCCCGCGGGATCTCGCAGTCCGCCGGGGCGAGGGCGCCGTCGCTGCCCGTCAGCTCCACCCGGGACTCCTGGTCGGGCGGCTGGGTCGCCTCGACCGTGCACACCACCTGCTGCCGGGCCCGGGCGCTCAGCGACCGGACCGGGCCGCCCAGCTGGACCCGCACCACGCCGTTGCCGAACTCGACCCCCACCAGCTCCGGCCGCTCGCGCGCCGGGACTTCGGTGCGCAGGCCGGCAGCCCGCTCACGGTCGTTCGGCCCGCCCAGCAGCATCCTGACCATGGCGCTGGGCGCGACCGTGTACCCGGCCGGGAAGCCCTGGCCGCGCACCACCGGCGCGAGCTCGCCGTCGGGGGTGACCAGGTACATCAGGGCCCGGCTCCGCTCGGTGCTGCTGGGGACGGCCACCTTGGCCGGGCCGCCCGCCTCGATCACGTCGCTGCCCTGGATCCCGCAGCCGGCCGCCAGCAGACCGGCCACCAGTACGGCCGCCGTGGTGCGTGCCCTCACGCCTTCGCCTCCAGCGGCATCTCGACCCTGAACACGGCCCCGCCGGCCGGCCCGTTGCCGGCCCGTACGGTGCCGCCGTGCAACCGTACGTTCTCCAGGGTGATGGCCAGACCTAGTCCGCTGCCGGCCGAGCGGGTACGGGCCGCGTCCGCCTTGTAGAAGCGGTCGAAGATGTGCGGCAGCACCTCGGGGGCGATCCCGGGCCCGCTGTCCGAGACCTCGGTGACCAACCATTCCACGCCCTCCCGGACCTCGGCGTGGGCCCGCACCCGCACGGGCGCCCCGCCGTGCCGCAGGGCGTTGCCGACCAGGTTGGCGAGGACCACGTCGAAGCGCCGGGGGTCGAGCCGGGCCCGCACGCCGGGCGCCAGGTCGGTGGTCACCTGGCGGGGGTCGGTCCAGTGCCGGCGCTGGAGGGTGGCCCGGACCGCCTCCCCGAGGTCGACCTCGTCGAGGTTGAGCTCGGCGGCGCGCGCGTCGAAGCGGGATATCTCCATCAGGTCCTCGACGAGCACGGCGAGCTTGCCGGTCTCGGCGCTGACCAGCCGGACCGCGGCCGCGGTGTCGGGGTCGAGGTGTTCGGCGTCCTCGTCCAGCACCTCGGTCACCGCGAGCATCCCGGCCAGCGGGGTGCGCAGCTCGTGCGAGACGTCGGCGGCGAACCGGCGGGCCCGGGCCTCGGCCCGCTGGAGGTCTTCCACGGAGCGTTCGAGTTCGACCGCGGTCTCGTTGAAGGTGTGGGCGAGGTCGGCCAGTTCGTCGGAGCCCTTGACCTCCAGCCGGGTGTCCAGCCGGCCCCGGCCCAGCTGCCGGGCGGCCCGCCGCAGGTCCCGTACCGGCCGCAGTACGCCCCGGGCCGCGAGCAGCGCGGGGACCACGGCGATGGCGAGGGCGGGCACGGCGCCGGAGCGGGCGGCGTCCAGCATGGCGTCCACCGTGCCCTGTTCGTCGGTCAGGGGCATGCTGGCGTAGAAGACCAGCCCGGTGGGTTCGTTGCCGACGCCGCCGACGTCGTAGACGGTGGGCATGGCCATGGCGAGGTAGGGGAGCCCGCTGCGGGTGACCCGCTGGAAGGCGCCGTGCGGGTGCGTGCGGACCTGGGTGCGCAGCTCGGCGGTGACCACCGTCGAGGGCTTGCCGTCGCCGTTGCTGGAGACCACGAGGCTGCCGTACTCGGCGAACACGTTCCAGGTGTGCGGCTGGCCCTTGTAGGCGATGGCGCCCACGATGGACTGGAGTTCGTCGCGGGCCGGCGGCAGCTGGATCGTCAGGGACTCGATCTGGTCCCGGAAGGTCGCCACCGCGGTGTCCTGCGCCTGCTTGAGGACGGCGGTCCGGGCCTCGCGGTAGGTGAGGGCGGCGGTGGTCCCGGCGCTGATCGCCGCCACCAGCAGGAAGGCCGCGATCAGCCGGGTGCGCAGGCCCAGCCGGCCGGTCAGGGCTCTCACAGGGGTCCGAAGCGGTAGCCGAAGCCGCGCACGGTCTGGATGTAGCGGGGGCTCTTGGAGGCGTCCTCGATCTTGGTGCGCAGCCGCCGGACGCAGGCGTCCACCAGCCGGGCGTCGGCGTGGTAGCTGTGGTCCCAGACGTACTCGAGGAGCTGCTGGCGGCTGAAGACCTGCTCGGGCGAGGCCGCCAGGTGCAGCAGGAGCTTGAGCTCGCTGGGCGCGAGGGCCAGGCGTTCGCCGTTCTTGGCCACGGTCAGCCCGGAGCGGTCGATGGCGAGCTCGGCGAAGAACTCCACCTCGGGCTTGCCGGTCGGCTCGGTGAGCCGGCGCAGCACGGCCTTGATGCGGGCCTCGATCACCTCGGTGCGGGCCGGCTTGACGATGTAGTCGTCGGCGCCCGCCTCCAGGCCCACGACCACGTCGAAGTCGTCGCCGCGCGCGGTCAGCATGATGATCGGCAGTTGGCTGGTCTCCCGGATCCGGCGGCAGACCTGTACGCCGTTCATCCCGGGCAGCATCAGGTCCAGCAGGACCAGGTCGGGCCGGAACTCGGCGAGCGCGGCCAGGCCCCCCTCGCCGGTCTCGGCGGCGCGTACCTCGTGTCCGCGGCGGCGCAGGCCCAGGCCCACGCCCTCGCGGATGGACGGGTCGTCCTCGATCAGCAGTACGCGTGGCATGGCGTCAGTATCCCAGGGGTCTTCGGGGGCCGGCCTCCGCCTATCGGCGGAGGCGGCGGCGCAGGGTGTCGATGAGGTCGGTGAGCTGGGTCACGCGCAGCGGGCGGGCCAGCAGGACGAGGGCGAGGAGCATCGCCAGGGTGCCGGCGGCCGCGGCGGCGAGGTTGCCCAGCGGGTCGGCGGCCCGGGCGGCCAGCAGCCCGGCGCCCGCGGCCGGCACCGAGGCCGCCAGCAGGCGCAGGTGCGCGCCGAGGGCCGGTGAGCGCAGCACCGCCCCGCCGCCGAGGCGCCGGTTGAGGGTGTACGCGGTGACGGCGCAGCCGGCGAACAGCGCGAGGGCGTACGCCCCGGCCATGCCGGTGACCGCCCAGCGGGCCGGCAGCAGCAGGTACGCGGTCAGGGACAGGCCCGCGTTGAGGCCGGCGATGACCAAGTTGAGGAAGAACGGGGTCCGGGTGTCGGAGAGGGCGTAGAAGCCCCGGGAGAGCACGTACTGGCCGGAGAAGGCGATCAGGCCGGGGGCGAAGGCCGCCATCATGCCGGCCATCAGCTCGATGTCCGCGGGGCCGGTCCTGCCGTGCTCGAAGACGCTGCCCATCACCCAGGGTGCCAGGGCCGCCAGCAGGCAGGCCGCCGGGACGATGAAGGCGGCGCTGGAGCGCAGCGCGTAGGACACGTCGCGGCGGACCGCGGCGAGGTCGCCCTCGGCCGCGGCGGAGCTCATCCGCGGCATCAGGGCGGTGACCAGGGAGACGGTGACGATGCCCTGCGGGACCATCCACAGCAGGTAGGCGTTGCTGTAGGCGGTGTAGCCGGCGCCGCCGGCCACGCCCTCGGCGACGGCCGCGGAGCCGGTGGTGGTGGCCAGCCGGGTGGTGACCCAGTAGGCGAGCTGGTTGGTGAGGACCAGCATGACCAGCCAGCCGGCGCTGCGCAGCGGGCGGGTCAGCCCGCTGCCGCGCCAGTCGAAGCGGGGCCGCCAGCGGAAGCCGGCCGCGCGCAGGGACGGGATCAGGGCCAGGGCCTGGACGACGATGCCGGCGGTGGTGCCCCAGCCCAGCAGCCGGGCGTCGCCGTCGGACAGGCCGCCCGCGGAGTCGTGGGCCACGGCGAGGTAGAGCGCGAAGACGGCCACCACGACGACGTTGTTGAGGACCGGGGTCCACATCATCGCGCCGAACTTCCCGCGGGCGTTCAGCACCTGCCCGAGCAGGGTGAACAGACCGTAGAAGAAGATCTGCGGCAGGCAGTAGCGGGCCAGCGCGACGGTCAGCTCGGCCTGTGCCCCGGTGTAGTCGGTGTACGCGGCGACCAGGGCCGGGGCGGCCAGCACGGCGCCGGCGGTGAGCAGCACCAGGGCGACCGTGCAGACGGTCAGCAGCCGGTCGGTGTAGGCGGTGCCCCCGTCGGCGTGCTCCTTGGCGGCGCGCACCAGCTCGGGCACGAAGACGGCGTTGAGCGCCCCGCCGATGAGCAGGATGTAGACCATGTTGGGCACGGTGTTGGCCACCGCGTAGCCGTCGCCGAGCATGGTGGTGCCCAGGGCGGCGGTCACGATCGCGGAGCGGACGAAGCCGGTGGCGCGGGAGACCACGGAACCGGCCGCCATGAGCGCCCCGCTGCGCAGCAGCGAGTTCTTCCTGGGGGCGGCGTGGGCGGGTCCCCGGGTTCTGCTGACTGCGGTCGTCACCGGCGCGCCAGGTAGGCCTGGAAGGCGCGGTACAGCGCGTGGTTGGCGGTGCCGGGCATCGGGTGCTCCCACTCTCCGAGGGTCTCTGCGACGTGTCCCCCGGTGCCGAGCTTCCAGCGCAGCAGGCCGAAGGAACGGTCGTCGGGGTCGAGGGTGGAGGGTACCCCGCGCATGTCGTACTCGTGTGCGCCCATGGCGTGGGCGTCGCACATCATGCGCCACTGCAGGGCGTTGCTGGGCCGCACCTCGCGGCGGTGGTCGGCGGAGGCGCCGGTCTGGTACCAGACCCGGTTCCCGGCCACGATCATGGTGTGGGCGGCCAGGATCTCGCCCTGGTACTTGGCGAGGTACAGGCGCATCCGGCCGGGCTGTTCGGCGTTGAGGGCGGCGTACTGCTGCTCGTAGTAGCCGAGCGTGCGGCCGAGCCGGAAGCCGTCGCGCTCCTCGGTGATGCGCAGCAGCCGGTAGAACTCGGGCAGGTCGGCGGCGCCGCCGAGGACGGTCTCGACGCCGGCCTTGGCGGCCTTGCGGATGTTGCGGCGCCATTCCTGGTTCAGCCCGGCGAACAGCTCCTCGCGGGTGCGGCCGGCCAGCGGGACGCGGAAGACGTGGCGGGGCTGGGCGTCACCGTCGGACTCGCCGCCGCAGCGGGTCCAGCCGCGGCTGCGCAGCCGGTCGGCGACGGCCGCGCCGAGCGGGTCCACCTCGCTGGCCAGCAGGTCCGCGAGCTGCCGGCCGGGGCCGGTGGCGGCCTTGACGGCGGCGGCCTCCCAGCGGCGGTAGACGGGGGTGGGGCCGATCCGGACCGCGAAGGCGCCGGAGGCGCGCAGGTGCCGCAGCAGCGGGTCGAGCCAGCGGTCGATGTGCGGGTCGCTCCAGTCGGCGACCGGCCCCTCGGGGAGGTAGGCGAAGTATTTGCGGGTGCCGGGGAACTGCCGGTAGAGGACGAGGGCGGCGCCGGCCATCTCACCGGAGGGCAAGTGCCATCCGACCCTTTCGGAACGCCATTGGTCCTTCACCTCGGCCCAGGACGGGTACTGGAGGAAGCTCGCCTCGCGGTGGGCGGCGAGGAACCACTGGTACTCGCTCACGGACAGGCTCCGGACCCGCAGTTCGCGGTCCTGTTCCTGCTGGGCGGCGGGGGTCACGAGCAGTGCGCACACGGCAAGTCCTTCCTGTACGTCCGTGGTGGGATGCACAGGACTCTCACAGGGGCCCGTGACCGGACCGCGCGGCGAATGTGACGGAACGATGACCGTTCTGCTGCGGTCCACGTCACAACCGAAATGCCGATTCTTTCCGCGGAATCCGCAACCTATCGTCGCCTTGTTCGCTCCTAGATTGCAGAAGTCACGGATTTTTCGGAGGGGTTTTCGTTGAGCCGCACACGCCGTACCGCCACCCTGTCGCGCCGCCAGGCCATCCGGGTCCGCAGCCGCCGGGCGGCCGTTGCGGGCACCGCGGTCCTCGCCGCCGCCCTGACCGCCTGTTCGGGCGGCTCGGACGCCGGTTCGGGCAAGGCTGCGATGAAGCCCAAGCCGATGGCCATCTCGGTGAACCTCACCGGCGACAAGGCCAAGGCCGGCGAGCCGGTGACGGTGAAGGTGACCGAGGGCAAGCTGACTTCGGTGAAGGTGACCGACACCAAGGGCGGCGAGCTGTCCGGCCGGATATCCGCCGACGGCAAGAGCTGGACCTCCGAGCGGAAGTCCTCGCCGGGCACCTCCTACAAGGTCGAGGCGAAGAACGACGAGAGCGGCACCGCGACCGCGCAGTTCGCCACCGCGGCGGCCGACAAGGTCAACAAGATCACGATCATGCCCGGCAAGGGCGGCACCTACGGCGTCGCCCAGCCCATCTCGCTGGTCTTCGACAACCCGGTCAAGAACAAGGCCGAGGTCGAGAAGCAGCTGAAGGTCACCACCTCGAACAACACCGAGGGCTCCTGGGGCTGGATGAAGGACTACTCCGGCCAGGACCGGGTGGACTGGCGCCCCAAGGAGTACTGGAAGGCGGGCACCGAGGTGAAGCTCCAGATGAACCTCAACGGCGTCGACTCCGGCACCGGCGGCGGCTACTTCGTGCGCGACTACAACACGCACTTCTCCATCGGCAAGGACCAGCGGATCTCGGTCGACCTGGACAGCCACCAGCTGACCATGACCCGGGACGGCGCCGAGGTCCTGTCGATCCCGGTCTCCGCGGGCACTCCCGGCGGCAAGAAGGCCTCCTGGCTGGGCAAGATGGTCGTCATGGCCAAGGAGGGCACCATCCGGATGGACTCCCAGACGGTGGGCCTGGGCGACGCCTACGACAAGATGGTCGACTACTCGATGCGGCTGACCTGGTCCGGCATGTACGCCCACGCCGCGCCCTGGAACACCGCCAACTTCGGCCGGGCGAACACCTCTTCGGGCTGCGTCGGGATGAGCGACGCCAACGCCTCGAAGCTGTTCGCCGCCACCCAGCCGGGCGACCCCTTCGAGACGAAGGGCTCCGGCTCCAAGGGCAAGCCCGAGATCGGCAACGGCTTCGGCGAGTGGAACGACTCCTGGGAGCAGTGGCAGGCCCGCAGCGCGCTGGCCGGCGGCCAGGGCAACTGACGGCACTCCCGGCGGCACGGCCGCCGGCACCGCCGGACCCGGCCCCGCCGGCGGGCAGCTGACCTCCTCCTCGTCCGCGACCGATCCCTCGTACGTCTCGGTCCCGGGTGCGAGAAGTGATCTTCGGCTGCCGCCGGCACGGGTCGGTGGAACGCCGCTCCGCCCTCCCCACCTGTTCGGTCCGCCCGGGCCAGCGCAAACTATCCGGGCGGGCACGGCACTTCACCTCGACACGCATAAGAACGGGATAAACCCGCCGGTCAGCCCTCCGAGGCTTCGGCGTAGACCTGCGAGAGCTCCGGGGAGCCGGCCATCGCCCAGGCGATCCCGGACTCGACGACGTTCAGCTCGCGGCCGGAGGCCAGCCGGATCACCGGCTGCCCGCTGGGCCAGACGTGCCAGCCCGCCCCGGGCACCGACCGGATGATCACGGTGCCGAGGTAGAGGCCCGCGTCGTTGCCCAGCCAGGGAACGGCCTCGGGATCCCGGCGCCAGCGCGGCATCAGCTGGTCCAGGGCCTCCAACGAGGCGGGGCTCTCGTCGAGTTCGAGGCCCGCGGCCCCCGCCTGGTGGCGCAGCAGCTCGCACTCCGAGAAGAGTTCGATCACCCCTTCCGGATCCTCCGCGAGGGCCGTGGCCAGCGCCCGCCCGTGTCCGGTTTCATGCCGCTTTCGCCAGATGTCCAGGAAGGGGATGTTCATCCGTCCAGACTCGCACTCCTGCCCGCCCGGGCGCCATAGGCGCGCCTGGACGGGCAGGAGTCGGGCGACGGGCGGACGGGGCCGGCCCGGCGGTGCTCACACCTCGAGGTCGACGACCACCGGAGCGTGGTCGGAGGCGCCCTTGCCCTTGCGCTCCTCGCGGTCGACGTACGAGTCGGTGACCGCCTTGGCGAAGGGGGCGTTGCCGTACACCAGGTCGATCCGCATGCCCTTGTTCTTCGGGAAGGCGAGCTGCCGGTAGTCCCAGTAGGTGTACGGGTGGTCGTACTTGAGCGGGCGGGGCACCACGTCGGACAGGCCGGCGGCACGCAGTGCCGTCAGGGCCGCGCGCTCCTCGGCCGAGACGTGGGTGGCGCCGACGAAGACCGCCGGGTCCCACACGTCCACGTCCTCCGGAGCGATGTTGAAGTCGCCCAGCACCGCGAACGGCCGCTCCCCCGAGGCGTCTTGGGCCACCGCCTCGCGCAGCGCACCGAGCCACTGGAGCTTGTAGCCGTAGTGGTCGTGCAGCAGCTCGCGGCCGTTGGGGACGTAGACCGACCACAGGCGGACGCCGCCGCAGGTGGCGGAGATGGCCCGGGGCTCCTGGGCGCCCTCGTACTCCGGGCCGCCGGGCAGCCCCGCGACGACCTCCTCCAGGCCCACCCGGGAGACCAGGGCGACGCCGTTCCACCGGCCGGTGGCGTTGACCGCGGAGGTGTAGCCCAGCTCGCGGAGCTCGTCGTGCGGGAACTGCTCGGCGGAGCACTTGGTCTCCTGGATGCACAGCACGTCGGTGCCGGTGCTCTCCAGCCAGGCCAGCAGCCGGGGCAGCCGGGCGGTGATCGAGTTGAGGTTCCAGGTGGCGATACGCATGGAAGCCAACCTACCGCCCGGGTGTGACAGCCACCCTCCGGCCGCTCCGGGGCCGGGCCGGGCCCGCCCGGGGGGCCGGGTCAGAGCTGCGTGGTCTCCCCCGGGGTCAGCCGGGAGTGCGCCGCGCCGCCCAGCGCGCCGATCTGGCCGTCGTAGATCGGCCGGGCCAGGTCGGCGAGGTAGGCGTCGTGGATGTCGACGGCCTGCCGCGGGGCGACCTCGCGGACGTAGTCGATCACCTCGGAGATCTTGTTCCAGGGGGCGTGCACCGGCAGCATCAGGGTGTCCACCGGGCGGCCCGGCAGGGTCAGCGCGTCGCCCGGGTGGAAGAGCGAACCGTCCACCAGGAAGCCGACGTTGGTGATCTGCGGGATGTCGGGGTGGATCACCGCGTGCAGCTCGCCGTGCACCTCCACCTCGAAGCCTGCGGCGCTGAAGGCGTCGCCGTGGCCGACGGTGTGCACCCGGCCCGGGTAGGCCGGGGCCAGCCGCTCGGCCACCGAGCGCAGGGTCCACAGGCCCGCCGCGGGGTTGGCGTCCAGGGCGGCCCGCAGCCGGCCCTCCTCGAAGTGGTCCGGGTGCTCGTGGGTGACCAGCAGGGCGTCGGCGCCCAGCCCGGCGTCCGCCTCGGAGAAGGCACCGGGGTCGATGACGAGCGTCCGCCCCTCGCGCTCCAGACGGACACAGGAGTGGCGCAGCTTGGTGAGCTTCATGACCACCATCTTGGCGCACCGCCGGACGCGGCGGGCCCGGGGCCGGCCCGGCGGCTACGGAGTGGCGGTGGAGACCACGTACACGTGCGGGGCGGCCGGGTTGGAGAGGTCGACGGTGACGTCCCGGGTGGGCCGCGGGTCGGGCTGCTCCAGCGTGACGGACTGCCAGGGCCGGCCCTTGACGAAGTTCCAGCCGGCCACGCCCGCGTCCCGGGCGCCCACCGAGACCCCGGGCTTCAGGGCCGCCCGGCTGCTGCCCATCGACGCCAGGAAGGCGTCCAGGTCGGCGGGGGTGACGGCGAACTGCACGTACAGCCGGCTGGTGCGCCAGTTGTTCGTCTCGTAGAAGCCCACCCCCCAGGCCTTGTCCGGCACCGGTACCTCGTAGATGCTGCGCTGCACCCGGGAGGGCCAGCCCGGCCGGACCTTGGTGGCGGTGGCGGTGGCGGCCTTGTCCTTGCCGCTGTTGCGGCTCTGGTTCGCGGAGATCGCCAGGTACCCGGCGGGCACCCCGATGAGCAGCACGATGATGACGGCGGTCAGCCAGCGGCGCCGGATCACGTGGCGGCGGTCCTCGGCGGGACCCTCCTCATGGGGGGCGGGGGCCTGGCGGGGGACGGTGGGGGTCATCACTGCGGGTCCTCGGGGGTGTCACTGGTGGTGCGGCCGGTCCACAGGCGGCCGGCCTGCGCATAGCGCTCGTACCGCTCCACCCGGCGCCGGTTGGCCCGCCGGAAGCGGCGGGCGACCAGCCGGGCGAGGTCGGCGGCGCCGACCATACCCGCCTCCGGGCCGAGCTGGGCCTTGGCGATGCGGGCCTCGGGCCGGTAGCCGCGGCCGGTCAGGTGCCGGCGGAAGGCGTCCCGGGCGGGGCCGATGAGCAGGTCGTCGGCGGCGCTGACACCGCCGCCGATCACGAAGCAGGAGGGGTCCAGGGCGGCGGCGAGGTTGGCGATGCCCACGCCCAGCCACTGGCCGATGTCCTGGAGCAGTTCGACGCACATGGCGTCGCCCTCCCGGGCCAGCTCGGTGATGAGCGGTCCGGTGATGTCGGGGACGCTGCCCTTGACGCGTTCGATGATGTTGTAGGCCACCGGGGAGTCGGCGGCGGCCAGCTCCCGGGCCTCACGCACCAGCGCGTTCCCCGAGCTGTACTGCTCCCAGCAGCCGCGGTTGCCGCACGGGCAGCGGTGCCCGCCGGGCACCACCTGCATGTGGCCGAACTCGCCGGCCACCCCGAACTTGCCCCGCTTGACCTGGCCGTCCTCCAGGATCGCGCCGCCGATGCCGGTGCCGAGCGTGATCATGACCAGGTGGTCCTCGCCGCGGCCGGCGCCGAACCGCCACTCCGCCCAGGCGGCGGTGTTGGCGTCGTTGTCGACCATGACCGGGACCGCCAGCCGGGCCTGGAGGGCGTCCCGCAGCGGCTCGTCGCGCCAGGCCAGGTGCGGGGCGAAGAGCACCCGGGAGCGGTTGGCGTCCACCCAGCCGGCCGCCCCGATGCCGACCGCGTGCACGTCGTGCCGGTCGGAGAGGTCCAGGACCAGCTCGACGATGGTGTCCTCGACGACCTTGGGGCTCTTGGACTTGTCGGGCGTCTCGGTGCGCAGCTTCTCCAGGATCACCCCGTCGGCGTCCACCACCCCGGCCATGACCTTGGTGCCGCCGATGTCGATGCCGACGGTCGGGACCCGCGGGGCGGTCAGGTGGGATCGGCGTTCCCGGGACCCGACGGTCCGCAGGACGGTGCCCCGCGCCGCCCCGCGGTGGCTGAGGGTGAAGTCCCGGTAGGTGCTCATCGAGTCGTCGTGTCCCTCGTCGTCGGAGCCCCCGTCGTCGGGGCGGGTGGTCGGGATGCGCGGCCCGGTCCGGCGGGGACCGGGGGCCGGGGCGGGCCGGTCAGGCGCCGGCGGGGCCGTCGGCGGTCTTGTCGGTGGTGGGGGGCGTGGGGCCGCCGGGGTGTCCCGTGCCCGATTCTGCCACCCGGGCCAGTTCGTGGCTCAGTTCCTCTAGCTCGGATCCGCCCGCCATCTGGCGGGTCAGTTCGTCGAGTGTGATCGACTCCTTGGTGTGGCTGCCCGCCATGGCGCCCCTCTTGAGGAGCACGAAGCGGTCCCCGACCAGGTGGGCGTGGTGCGGGTTGTGCGTGATGAGGACCACGCCCAGGCCCGCGTCCCGGGCCGCCGCGACGTACTTGAGGACCACTCCGGACTGCTTCACGCCCAGCGCCGCGGTGGGCTCGTCCAGGACGAGGACCTTGGCGCCGAAGTAGACCGCCCGGGCGATGGCCACGCACTGCCGCTCGCCGCCGGAGAGGGTCCCGATCGGCTGGTCCACGTCCCGCAGGTCGATGCCCATCCGCAGCAGCTCCGTACGGGTGGTCTCGCGCATCAGCGCGGTGTCCAGCCGTCGCAGCGGGCCGCGGCCCTTGGTGGGCTCGGAGCCGAGGAAGAAGTTGCGCCACACGGGCATCAGCGGGACCACGGCCAGGTCCTGGTAGACGGTGGCGATGCCGCGGTCCAGGGCGGCCCGCGGGTTGGCCAGCCGGGTCTCCTCGCCCTCGATCCGGAAGCTGCCGGCGTCGTGCTGGTGCAGCCCGGCGATGATCTTGATGAGGGTGGACTTGCCGGCGCCGTTGTCGCCCAGCACGCAGGTGATCTCGCCGGCCGAGACCTCGAGCGAGACGCCCTCGAGGGCGCGGATGTTGCCGTAGTGCTTGCTGACGTCCACCAGCTCGACGAGCGGGGCGGCTCCCGGCGCGGCCGGGGACTTTGTCACGGTGGTCACGTGGTCGCCTCCGCACGCTTGCGCACCCAGTGGTTGAGCAGGGTGGCCAGAAGGAGCATGGCTCCGAGGAAGAACTTGAACCAGTCCGGATTCCACTGGGCGTAGACGATGCCGTTGCTGGTCATGCCGAAGATGAAGGCGCCGACCGCGGAGCCGATGGCCGAGCCGTAGCCGCCGGTCATCAGGCAGCCGCCGATCACCGCCGCGATGATGTACAGGAACTCGTTGCCCACGCCCTCGCCCGACTGGACCACGTCGAACGAGAAGAGGATGTGCTGGCCGGAGATCCAGGCGCACAGTGCGACGCCCATGTAGAGCCCGATCCGGGTCTTGACCACCGGCACGCCGACCGCCCGCGCGGCGTCCGAGGCACCGCCCACCGCGAAGATCCAGTTACCGGCCCGGGTGCGCAGCAGGATCCAGGTGGCCAGCGCCACCAGGGCGAACCACCACAGGATCGTCACCTTCAGGGTGACCCCGCCGACGGTCCACTGCGAGGCGAAGAGCGCCTTGGCGGAGGGGAAGCCCTCCATGTCGGCGATGGTCTTGGTGGAGACGGAACCGCTGATCAGCTTGGTGAAGCCGAGGTTCAGGCCGGTCAGCATCAGGAAGGTGCCGAGGGTGATGATGAAGCTCGGCAGCTTGGTGCGGGTCAGCATGAAGCCGTTGAAGAAGCCCAGAGCCAGCGTCACGGCCAGCGAGACCGCGACGCCCACCCAGACGTTCGCGGTCATCTGGTAGCTGAACATCGACGAGATCAGCGCGGAGCTGGTGACCATCACGCCCGCGGACAGGTCGAACTCGCCGCCGATCATCAGCAGCGCCACCGGCACGGCCATGATCCCGATGGTGGAGGCGGAGTACAGGACCGTGCTCAGGCTGCTGGCCCGCAGGAAGCTGTCGGCCGCGAAGGAGAAGAAGACGAAGACCGCGGCCGCGCCCACCACCGCGCCGAGCTCGGGGCGCCCGAGCAGCCGGCGGACGACGGAGACCGGCGCGAGCCGTTCGTCGGCGGTGGCGGCACTCATCGGGTGCCCCGCTCGATGTACTCGGTCAGCTTGGCGGCGTCGGCGCCGGTCACGATCTGCGGTCCGGTGAGCACCGGCCGGCCGCCGCCGAGCACGTCGGCGTTGTACCGGTAGAGCCAGAGCAGGTCGACCGCCTCGTAGCCCTGGAGGTAGGGCTGCTGGTCCACCGCGAAGCCGAGGGTGCCGTCCTTCAGGGAGCGGGCCACGGCCGGGTTGAGGTCGAAGGTGTCGATCTCGGCCTTGCTGCCGGCCGCCTCCTTCGCCTTGACGGCGGTGGGCGCGAAGGGCGCGCCCAGGGTGAGCACCGCGTCGATGGACGGGTCGGACTGGAGCTTGGCCTGGAGGGCCGCCTGGACGGAGGGCATGTTGGTGCCCTCGACGTACAGGTTCTCCATGGTGCCGCCGAAGGTCTTCTTGGCCCCGGCGCAGCGCTGCTCGTGGCCGACGTTGCCCTGCTCGTGCAGGACGCAGACGGCCTTCTTGCGGCCGCGCTTCGTCAGCTCGGTACCGACCGCCTCGCCGGCCACGGTCTCGTCCTGGCCGATGTGGGTCAGCGCGCCGTACTGCGCCGACTGGGCGGAGCCGGAGTTCACCGTGATCACCGGGATGCCGGCCTTGACGGCCTTGGCCACCACGTCCTTGAGCGCCTCGGGCTTGGCCAGCGAGACGATCAGGCCCTGGACCTTCTGGTCGATGGCGTTCTGGACGAACTGTGCCTGCTGCTGCGCCTGGTCGTCGTGGGCGTAGACGAAGTTGATGTTGTCCTTGGCGGCGGCTTCCTTGGCCCCCTTCTGGACGATGTCCCAGAAGGTGTCGCCATCGCCCGCATGGGTGACCATCGCGAAGGTCCAGCGCGGGGTGGACACGGCCGGCCGGCCCTGTTCGGCCGCCGCGCGCGCCCGGTCCTCGGCGCGCTTGCCGCCCGTACTGCTGCACCCCGCGAGGGAGGCCCCGAGGACCGCCGCGAGCACGGCGCCCACGACCCGTACCCCTGTCCGAACCCTAGCCACGTCGCCGCGCCCTTCCCTTCGCCCGTTCGAGATGTCGAAACCTACGGGTTCGCCCCGGCCGGCTCTCCGGCGGTGGTACGAATCCGGCCAGCGCCGAAAAGGTCAAACCGGTGCCAGCCGCCCAAGTATCCGCCACCGGGTGCCCCGGGGTGGTCATCGGGTCAGACCGGGTCGAACCCCTCCGGAGGAAACATTGACAGCCGGACCCGCCCGGGCCACGTTGAAACCATGCGTATCGGGCTGATCGGGACGGGCCGGATCGGGTCCTTCCATGCCGCGGCACTGAGCAGGCACCGCGATGCCGGTTCCCTGCTGCTGGCCGACGCCGACCCGGCCCGGGCCGCGGCCCTGGCCGACCGGCTGGGCGCCACCGCCGCGCCGACCGTGGACGCCGTCTTCACCTGGGGCGTCGACGCCGTGGTGATCACCTGCGCCACCGCGGGACACGCCGAGCTGATCGTCCGGGCGGCCCGCGCCGGGCTGCCGGTGTTCTGCGAGAAGCCGGTCGCCGGGGACCTGGCCGGGACGGTGGAGGCGCTGACCGCGGTGGCCGCCGCCGGCGGGGTGCTCCAGCTGGGCTTCATGCGCCGCTTCGACGCGGGCTGCCGCACCGCCCGGGAGCTGGTCCGCTCCGGGGCGCTGGGCCGGCTGCACACCGTACGCACCACCACCGCCGATCCGGCCCCGCCGCCGGAGGGATATCTGGCCACCTCGGGCGGGCTGTACCGGGACTGCCTGGTGCACGACTTCGACATGGTGCGCTGGGTCACCGGCCAGGAGGTGACCGAGGTGTACGCCACCGGCTCGGACGCCGGTCCGGCGCAGTTCGGGGCCGCCGGGGACGTGTCCACCGCGGCCGCGCTGCTCACCCTGAGCGACGGCACCCTGGCCTCCTGCACGGGCACCCGCTGCAACGGCGCCGGGTACGACGTGCGGATGGAGCTGGCCGGGGATCTGGACCAGGTCTCCACCGGGCTGGACGACCGCACGCCGATCGCCTCGACCGAACCGCTGGGCCCGCCCCCGGCCCGCAAGCCCTGGTCCGGCTTCCTGGAGAGGTTCGCCCCGGCCTACGAGGCCGAGCTGGCGGCCTTCGTCCGGCTGGTGCGGGGCGAGGGCGAGAACCCCTGTGACGGCCTGGAGGGGCTGGCGGCCCTGCGCGTCGCCGAGGCCTGCGAGCTGTCCCGCCGCGAGCACCGTCCGGTCTCCCTGCTGGAGATCCCGGCCGTGCCCGGCTCGGCGGCGGCCTGAAGCGGGGCCGGGATGTGCGGGTCCCCGGCGCTTGCGGGGGCGCGGCCCGCAGGCCTCCCCCAGCTACCGCTGTGTACACCTCCGGCACCACCGGCGCCCCCAAGGGCGTCATGGTCACCCACGCGTACGTCACCAACCTGG
>NZ_JBFBGK010000073.1:0-45176 GCF_040684615.1 Streptomyces sp. NPDC089919 | reverse complement strand
GCCACCATCGACCCCGGCGCCTACGACCACGTCCAGCCCCTCCAGGCCATCTGCGCCTACCTCCTCAGCAAGGAGGACTGGGACAACCTCCTGCCGGCCGTGGACAGCCTGGCCAACCCGGAGAAGATCTCCTCGCCGCTGCACGAGCGCGACGGCCGGATCTACTGGTGCGCCGAGCACCTGGACGACGAACGCGCCCGCAGCGTGCTCGACGTCACCGCGCTCGGCCTGCACGCCCGGCCGCTCGGCAAGATGTTCCTGCGCAACGTCCTGACCGGGTACGAGGCCCGGGAGGGCACCGCCGTGCTCGAGGGGCGGATCGTCAACCCGCTCGGCGTCGTCCCGCCGGGTGCCTCGCTCAAGGGCGAGCTGGAGTTCAGCGCGCGCCGGCGCAGCCTGCAGTCCTTCCGCTTCCCGGCCACGGTCCGGCACGACGGCGACGCCGTGGCGTGGCGCGCCGAGGCCGGCCTCGCCGAGCACCTGCGCCCGATCGGCGTGGTCGACGCCGTGTGGGACGTCCGGCTGCACCTGGACGTCGACGGGGTGCGCACCACGACCCGGCTGACCCCCGGCGACCCGGGGCTCGTCGAGGGCTCGCTGCCGGTCCGCCCGCGGCTCACCCGCATGGTCGCCGACCACCTCGAGCCCGAGGTCTCCCCCAAGGGCCACCTCGCCTTCTGCCTGGTCTCGCACGACCGGCGCGGCGAGGCCGTGCAGCAGTTCATCGACCGCGGGATGAAGGGCCGCGCGGGCACCGTCGCCAAGAAGGGCGTCCGCAAGGTCAGGAACGTCCGCGGGAAGCTCACCTCGGGCGACACCAAGATCCGCATGTACCACGAGGTGTTCAGCCGGCTGCCCGTCAAGAAGGGCCTGGTCGTCTTCGAGAGCCACCTCGGTGCGCAGTACAGCGACAGCCCGCGGGCCCTGTACGAGGAGATGCGCGCGCAGGGCCTCGAGTTCGACGCCGTGTGGTCGCACAGCGGCAGCACCAAGGGCTTCCCCAAGGACGCCACGCTGGTGCGCCGCTGGTCACTGCCCTACCTCAAGGCGCTGGCCCAGGCGGAGTTCTGGATCGACAACCAGGGCTTCCCGCTCAAGCTCGCCAAGCGGCCCGAGACCACGTACCTCCAGACCTGGCACGGTTCCGCGCTCAAGCGGATGGGCTTCGACGAGCCGGCGTGGAAGCTCAAGTCCAAGCCGCAGCAGGACGAGGTGCAGGCGACCCTGGACCGTTTCGACCGGTTCCTGGTCCGTTCGGAGCACGACGTGCGGACGCTGGCCAAGGGCCTGCGGCTGCGCGAGGACGTGCTGCTGCGCACCGGGTACCCGCGCAACGACGCCCTGGTGCGCGCCCGGGAGCGGGAGGCCGCCGGGGGTGCCCGTGAACGCGGCCCGGTGGCGGCCCGGTTGGGGATCCCCGCGGACAAGCAGGTGGTGCTGTACGCGCCGACCTTCCGGACCCGGGGCCGCAACAGCCAGAACTTCGAACTCCCCTTTGACGTGGAGGAGTTCGCCGAGCGCTTCGGTGACCGGTACGTGCTGGTGGTGCGCTCGCACTACCTCAACCACGTGTCGCTGCCGCCGTCGGTCCGCGGCAAGGTCGTCGACGCCTCGGCCGGGTACGACGCCACCGAGGTACTGGCCCTGGCCGACGCGCTGATCACCGACTACTCGTCGATCATGTTCGACTACGCGCTCCTGGACCGGCCGGTGTTCCTCTTCGCGTACGACTACGAGGAGTACACCCAGGGCCGGGGCGCCTATTTCGACCTCTTCGAGTGCGCCCCGGGACCGGTCCTGCGGACCGCCGAGGAGCTTTTCGAAAGCCTCGGCTCGCTCGACCGCGCCGCCCGCGACCACGCCGTGGACCGGAAGCGATTTGTTGCCGAATTCGGCGAGTACGACACGGGTTCTTCCGCCCGTCGCATCGTCGACGAGTTCTTCTCCCACTGGAGGAATGGATGACCGAGTACGCCGACCCGAGGCGCGACATCTTCTTCGTGTCCAACCAGGTCGACGAGTTGGGCGGAGTGACCACCTGGACCCACCAGATGGCGCGGCTGTTCACCGAGCGCGGCCACGACGTCCACGTCATCGGCATCACCGAGTGCGAGGTGCCGCAGGACCTGGGCGGCGACCTGCCGTACCCGACGACCACGCTCTACGACCAGCACCCGCCGAAGGTGCCCAGCACCAGTGGCGTGCACAAGATCAACGTCGCGCGCCGGCGGGTCAAGAGCAAGCGCGACGAGGGCATGCAGGAGCAGGCGGCCAAGCTGACCGCGCTGTTCGCGCGGGCCAGGCCCGGCGCGGTGGTCATCGTCACCCAGGTCTGGGCGATGGAGTGGGTCGCCCTCGCCGACACCACGGGGCTCACCGTCATCGGCATGAGCCACGAGTCCTTCGAGTACAGCAAGGCCAGTTCGCGCTTCGGCCGGGTGCAGAAGTTCTACAAGGACGTCGACCGGATGCTGGTGCTGACCCAGGAGGACGCCGACCTCTGGATCCGGCAGGGCCTGGACAACTCCTCGTTCATGCCCAACCCGCTGCCCTTCATCCCGGACACGCCCTCGCCGCGCAGCGAGAAGGTCGTCACGAGCATCGGGCGGCTCTCCGACCAGAAGGGCATCGACATGCTCCTCGACTCCTGGGCGGAGGTCGCGCCGAAGCACCCGGACTGGACGCTGCGCATCTTCGGTTCCGGCGAGGACGAGGAGATGCTGAAGAAGCAGTGCGCCGAGCTGGGGCTGAACTCCTCGGTGGAGTGGATGGGCCGCACCAGCGACGTCATCGGCGCGCTGCACGGCGGTTCGGTCTTCGTGCAGTCCTCCCGCGGTGAGGGCTTCCCGCTGGCGCTGATGGAGGCCATGGCGGCGGGCGTGCCGTGCGCCGCCTTCGACTGCGCCCCGGGCGTCCGGGAGATCATCAAGGACGGCGAGGACGGCCTGCTGGCCGCGCTGGGCAACACCGGCGGCCTCGCGCGCATCCTGAGCACCCTCATGTCGGACAAGGAACTGCGCGATGCGATGGGCGACCTGGCCCGTGAGCGAATACAGCGGTACGCCCCCCAGGAGATCGTGTCCCGTTGGGAGCGGCTGTTCTCCTTCCTCGACCGTTGATCGACGGGCCGATTTCTTTCATGTGTAACAGGTTGGTGGATTCATGGGCATGAAAAACTCGCAGCAGACGGTCGTCAAGGCCGTCATCCCGGCCGCCGGTCTCGGCACCCGCTTCCTGCCGGCGACCAAGGCCACGCCCAAGGAGATGCTGCCCGTCGTCGACAAGCCGGCGATCCAGTACGTGGTCGAGGAGGCGGTCTCCGCCGGACTGACCGACGTGCTGATGATCACCGGCCGCAGCAAGCGCGCGCTCGAGGACCACTTCGACCGGAACTACGAGCTGGAGTCGGCCCTGCTCACCAAGGGCGACGACGACCGGCTCAAGAAGGTCCAGGAGTCCAGCGACCTGGCCACCATGCACTACGTCCGCCAGGGCGACCCGCGCGGCCTGGGCCACGCCGTCCTGTGCGCCGCCCCGCACGTGGGCGACCAGCCCTTCGCCGTCCTCCTCGGCGACGACCTCATCGACCCCCGCGACCCGCTGCTGGCCCGCCTGGTCGAGGTCCAGGGCCGCACCGGGGGCAGCGTGATCGCCCTGATGGAGGTCGCCCCCGAGCAGATCCACCTCTACGGCTGCGCGGCGGTCGAGGCGACCGAGGACGCGGACGTCGTCCGGGTCACCGACCTGGTCGAGAAGCCGGCCACCGGCGAGGCCCCGAGCAACTACGCGGTCATCGGCCGGTACGTGCTGAACCCCGCGGTCTTCGACGTGCTGCGGGAGACCGAGCCGGGCCGCGGCGGGGAGATCCAGCTCACCGACGCCCTGCAGAAGCTCGCCGCCGACGAGAGCGTGGGCGGCCCGGTGCACGGCGTGGTCTTCAAGGGCCGCCGCTACGACACCGGCGACCGCGGGGACTACCTCCGGGCCATCGTCCGGCTGGCGAGCGAACGCGAGGACCTGGGACCGGAGTTCCGGACCTGGCTGCGTCACTTCGTGACCGAGGAGCTGGCCGCGGACACCGAGGAGTCGGGCGCATGAGCAAGTACCTGGTCACGGGCGGCGCGGGCTACGTCGGCAGCGTCGTCGCCGCGCACCTGCTGGAGGCCGGCCACGAGGTGGTCGTGCTCGACAACCTCTCCACCGGCTTCCGCGAGGGCGTGCCGGCCGGCGCCTCCTTCGTCGAGGCCGACATCCGCGAGGCCGCCGAGCACCTGGACGCGTCCTTCGACGCGGTCCTGCACTTCGCCGCGTTCTCCCAGGTCGGCGAGTCCGTGGTGAACCCGGCGAAGTACTGGGAGAACAACGTCGGCGGCACCATGGCGCTGCTGGCCGCCATGCGCGGCGCGGGCGTCGCGAAGCTGGTGTTCTCCTCGACGGCGGCGACCTACGGCGAGCCGGCGTCGACCCCGATCACCGAGTCGATGCCGACCGCGCCGACCAACCCGTACGGCGCCTCCAAGCTGGCCGTGGACCACATGATCTCGGGCGAGTGCGCGGCGCACGGGCTGGCCGCGGTGTCGCTGCGCTACTTCAACGTGGCCGGCGCCTACGGCGAGTGCGGTGAGCGGCACGACCCGGAGAGCCACCTGATCCCGCTGGTGCTCCAGGTCGCGCAGGGCCGCCGGGAGGCCATCTCGGTCTTCGGCGACGACTACCCGACCCCGGACGGCACCTGCGTGCGCGACTACATCCACGTCGCCGACCTCGCCGAGGCCCATCTGGCCGCGCTGGAGTCCGCCGGCCCCGGCGAGCACCTGATCTGCAACCTGGGCAACGGCAACGGCTTCTCGGTGCGCGAGGTCGTCGAGGCCGTCCGCAAGGTGACCGGTCACCCGGTCCCCGAGGTGGTCGCCCCGCGGCGGGCCGGCGACCCGGCCGTCCTGGTGGCCTCCGCCGCCGCCGCGCACGACCGGCTCGGCTGGCAGCCCCGGCGCCCCGACCTGGCCGGCATCATCGCGGACGCCTGGGAGTTCGCCCAGCGTCACGCCGGGGAGTCCGCCGGCGCCTGAGGCGGCCCGACGGACGGACGGCGCACGGCCCCCGGGGGTTTCCCGGGGGCCGTCCTCGTGCGCACGGCACCTCGTACGCCCCTCAGGAGGCGCGGGGGAGGCTGGCCGGGCGGACGGCGCCGGGCCAGCGGGCGGTGATGCGGTCGAGGACCGGCTCGAGGCGGCGGGCGTTCTCGGTGCGCCGGTCGAAGGTGAGCTGGCTGCCGGCCAGCCGGTCGGCGCCCAGCCCCTCGGCCCGCAGCGAGAGGGCGGTGACCCGGGCGCGCTGGAGGCCCAGCGCCTCGTGCAGGGACCGGGCGGCCGCGGCGAGCACGGGGGTGTGCGCCGAGGGTTCGGGGAGCGTCCTGGTCCGGGTGGTCGTGGAGCGGTCGGCGTAGCGCACCGTGAGGCTCAGCGAGCGGGCCACCTGACGGTCCGTACGCAGCTGCCGGCCGAGGTCCACGGCCAGCGCGAGCAGGGCGCGGTGGTGCTCCGCCGCGTCGGTCTCGTGCCGGTCGAACCGCCAGGCCGCACCGGCCGTGGCGGGCGGGCCGTACGCCACCACGCGGGTCCGGTCGAGGCCGCGGGCGCGCTCGTGCAGCAGCCGGCCCTGCTTCGCCCCCAGGATCCGCTGCAGGGTCGCCTCGGAGACGGCCGCCACCTTCCCGATGCTGTCCAGGCCGTAGGCGCACAGGGTGCCGGCCGTCTTCGGCCCGACCCCGTGCAGCGCCGCGACGGGCTTGGGGTCCAGGAAGGCGGCGATGCTCCCGGGGGTGTCCGCCACGCAGCGGACCGCGCCGGGCGGGCCGTCGTGCGCGGCCATCCGGGCGAGCAGCGGGTTGGGGCCCACGCCCACCGCGCAGTCCAGGCCGTACAGCGCCAGCATCCGGACCCGGACCAGCTCGCCGAGGCCGAGCGCGTCACGGTCGAAGTAGCGCTCGCTGCCGCCGACTTCGGCCAGGGCGGCGTCCGGCGGCAGCGCCTCGACGACCGGGGTGATGTCCGCGAGCACCCGGACCAGCGGCTGCCAGGTCCCCCAGGGCCCCGGCACCCGGACGTAGAGGACGGACGGGCCTCTCATCCGGCGCTCCCGGGGCTGGAGTGCCACAGCTTGCGGCCGGTGGCCGGGCCGGCGCCGGGCGGTTGGAGGTCGGCCCAGGCGTTGAGCTCGTAGCCGGTGGCCAGCCGGATGGTCCGGCCGCCGGGGGCCGGACCGGCCGCCCCCTCGGTCTCCGGTCCGGTCTCCCCCTCGGTCTCCGGTCCGGCCGCCCGCCCGGTCTCCGGGGCCGCCGCCGGCTCGGCCAGTCTGGCCGCCACCGCCGTCAGGCCGCCGGTGCGCCGCAGTTCCACCAGTTCGGCGAGGTTCCAGGCCGCCGCGCCCACCACGCTCAGGCTCTGCGGGCCGCGCCGCTGCACCACGCCCCGGACCAGCAGCAGCCAGGAGTGGAAGACGGTGTGCGCGCAGGCCTCGTGGCTGTCGTCGAAGAAGGCGAGGTCCACCAGGCCGGTGCCGTCGTCGAGGGTGGTGAAGACGACCCGCTTGCCCGAGCGGATGGGCGGGGTCTGGGTGGCCGCCTTGGCGCCCGCGACCAGGACGGTCTGGCCGTGCCGCAGCTCGCGCAGCCGGCGGGCCGGGACCGCGCCCAGTTCCTCGAGGAAGGCGTGGTGGTCGGTCATCAGGTGCCGGGTGGTGTCCATGCCGAGCACCCCGAGCTCGGCGCTGAGGCGTTCGGCCTCGTTGAGGTCGGGCAGGCCGACGGCTGCGGTCTGCCGGCCGCCGCCGAGAGGGAGTTGGCCGCCGCGGGCGGCGGATCCGCTCTGGGATCGGTGGAGTTCGGACAGGTGCAGCAGCAGGTCCCGCCGGTTGGCCCCGAAGGAGTCCAACGCGCCGACCTGGGCGAGTCGTTCGGCCACCGGCCGGCCGGGGTGGGCGCGGTCCCAGAAGTCGAGCAGGGAGGCGTAGGGCTGGCCGGCCTCGATCCGGGCGGCCTCGGCCGCGCTGATGCCGTGCACGTCGGAGAGGGCCAGCCGGAGTCCCCACCGCTCCCGCCCCTCGGAGACCAGTTCGATGCGGTGGGCGACCGCGGACCGGTTCACGTCCAGCGGCAGCACCGGCACCCCGCGCCGCCGGGCGTCCGCGAGCAGCAGCCGCTTGGGGTACATGCCCGGGTCGTGGGTGAGCAGCCCGGCGTAGAAGGCGGCCGGGTGGTGGGCCTTGAGCCAGGCGGACTGGTACGTCGGGACGGCGAAGGCCACCGCGTGCGCCTTGCAGAAGCCGTAGCTGCCGAAGGCCTCGACGATCTCCCAGGTGCGGGCGATCACCTCGGGCGGGTAGCCGCGCTCCTCGGCGCGCAGCGCGAACCACGGCTTGATCCGGCCCTGCGACTCCGGGTCGGACAGCCCCCGCCGGACCCGGTCGGCCTCGTCCCGGCCGCAGCCGGTCATGATGTCGACGATCTCGATGATCTGCTCGTGGAAGACCACCACGCCGTAGGTCTCGCGCAGCGGCTCCGCCAGGTCCGGGTGCGGGAAGCGGACCGGCGCGCGGCCGTGCCGAGCCTCGATGAACGGCCGGACCATGTCGGCGGCCACCGGGCCGGGCCGGAAGAGCGAGATGTCGACCACCAGGTCGTGGAAGTCGGCCGGTTGCAGCCGCCCCACCAGGTCGCGCTGGCCCGGGGACTCGATCTGGAAGCAGCCCAGGGTCTCGGCCGAGCGGATCAGCTCGTACGTGGCCGGGTCGCCGGGCGGCACCTGCACGGGGTCGTCGAGGTCGAGCTCCGCGCCCGTGGCGCGCCGGAGTTCGGCGACCGCGTGGGCCATCGCGGACTGCATCCGCACGCCGAGCACGTCGAGCTTGAGCAGGCCCAGGTCCTCCACGTCCTCCTTGTCGAACTGGGACATCGGGAAGGGGGCGCCGCCGCTCTCGCCCGGGCCGAGCGGGACCTCGCCGGCGGTGGGCACGACGGGGGTGCGGGCCAGCAGGCCGGCGTCGGAGAGCAGCACCCCGCACGGGTGCATGGCGACCCCGCGCGGCAGCGCGTCGAGGGCTTCGACCAGCTCCCACAGGCGGCCGTGCTCCTCGCCCCGGACGCCGCGCAGTTCGGGCAGTTCCGCCAGGGCGGCGCGGGCGTCCCGGGCGCGGATGTGCGGGAAGGCCTTGGCCAGCCGGTCGGTCTCGGCCGGGTCCATGGACAGGGCGGCGCCGACGTCGCGGATGGCGTGCCGGACCCGGTAGGTCTCGGGCATGGCGACGGCGGCCACCCGGGCGGTGCCGAAGCGGTCGACGATGGCCCGGTAGACCTCCAGGCGGCGGGCGGACTCCACGTCGATGTCGATGTCGGGCAGTACCGGCCGGCGCTTGGACAGGAAGCGCTCCATCAGGAGGTTCTGCTCCACCGGGTCGGCGTGCGCGATGCCGAGCAGGTGGTTGACGAGGGAGCCCGCCCCCGAGCCGCGGGCCGCCACCCGGATGCCCATGTCCCGCACGTCGTCCACGACCTGAGCGACCGTCAGGAAGTAGGAGGCGAAGTCGTGGTGGGCGATGATGTCCAGCTCGTGGTGCATCCGGTCCCAGTAGGCGCGCCGGCCGGCGTAGCCGCGCCGGACCATGCCGGCGGCGCAGCGGGAGGCCAGCACCCGCTGGGCGGTGCGCCGGCCGGCGCCGACCAGGGCCGGCTCGGGGAAGTGTGCGGAGCCCAGGCCCAGGTCGCCCTCGGGGTCCACGGCGCAGGCCCCGGCGGTGTCCAGGGTCCGCGCCAGCAGCCGGCGGGCGTCCGCGGCGCGCAGCCCGGCCGCCTCGGCGACCCGGTCGGCGAGGACGGCCATGGCGTCGGCACCCTTGAGCCAGCGCTCGCCGCCGTCCAGTCCCCGGCGGGGGTCGACGGGCACCAGCCGGCGGGCCGCGTCCAGGACGTCGGCCACCGGGCCCTGGCCGGGGTCGGCGTACCGGACCGCGTTGCTCAGGACGGCGGGTACGCCCTGCTCGGCGGCGAAGCCCACGGTCCGGGCGGCCAGCCGCAGCGAGCCGGGGCCGGTGCCGTCCCGGCCGTGGTGGACGGCCTCCAGTCGCAGGGCGTCGCCGTAGACCTCGCGCCAGGGGGCCAGCAGCCGGGCGGCCCGGTCGGGGCGGCCGGCGGCCAGCGCCCGGCCGACCTCGGAGCCGGGGCCGAGCAGGACGAAGAGGCCTTCGGCGTGGTTGTCGTCCCAGGGCAGCAGGGGCGGCCGGGTGCCGGCCGCGTGCGCGGCGGTGACCAGCCGGCACAGCCCGGCCCAGCCGGTGGCGCCGTCACGGGCGAGGAAGACGGCCCGGGGGGCGGACTCGTCGACGAAGGCGCCGCCCCGGACCGGGGTGCGCCGGCGCTGCGTGACACGTGCCACCGCGGCCTCGCCGGGCACCGGGGCCGGGGCCACCGCCAGCTCGGTGCCGAAGAGGGGCCGGACGCCCCGCCCGGCGCAGGCCTTGGCGAACCGGACCGCACCCGCGAGGGTGTCCCGGTCGGTGAGGGCGAGGGCGTCCATGCCCCGCTCGGCGGCACGCTCCGCCAGCCGCTCCGGGTGCGAGCCGCCGTACCGCGCGGAGAACCCGGAAACGGTGTGCAGATGCACAAAACCGGGCACCCGCGCCTCCTGCTTCCCTTGATGACCGCCTCCCCCTCTTCCACCATAGACCAGTTTCGAACGCACATACGACACAAACGTTCGAACGGGTGACAGGGCCTCCCCCTGGACCGGTCCGGCCGCCTCCCCGGCCCCCTGCCTCACCCTTTCGGCCCACCCTGGTGTCGCTCCGCGCCCCGCCCGCCGAGCGTGGGAGGCATGACCCTGCCCACGTCTGATGCCCCGGAGGCCGCGCCCCGCGGATTCCTCGCCGAAGTCAAGGACGCCGTCACCACCCGGGCCGCGCTGCTGGTCATCGGGGTGCTGGCGCTCCAGCTCGCCTTCATCACCTCGTACATCGGGGCCTTCCACCATCCGAAGCCGCACGAGATCAAGCTCGCCGTGGTGACCCCGGTCCAGCAGCTCACCGACCGGACCGTGGCACAGCTCTCGGCCCTCCCGGGCGATCCGCTGGACGCCCGCGCGGTCCGGGACGAGGCCACCGCCCGCAAGCAGATCAAGGAGCGGGAGGTGGACGGGGCCCTCCTCGTCGACCCGCGCGGCACCGCGGACCGGCTGCTGGTGGCGAGCGGCGGCGGCGCCTCGCTCTCCCAGGCGCTGGCCGAGGTCGTGGCGGTGACCGAGGCGGCGCAGCACCGCACGGTCGAGGTGGCCGACGTGGTCCCGGTCGACGCCGGCGACTCGCGCGGCCTGTCCTCGTTCTACCTGGTGGTCGGCTGGTGCGTGGGCGGCTACCTGTGCGCCGCGATCCTCGCCATCAGCGCCGGCGCCCGCCCCGCCAACGCGGCCCGCGCCCTGATCCGGCTCGGCGCCCTGCTGGCCTACTCGATCGTGGCCGGCCTGCTCGGCGCGGTGATCGCCGGGCCGGTCCTGGGCGCCCTGCCCGGAAGCATCGTGGCGCTGTGGGGGCTGGGCACCCTGCTGGTGTTCGCGGTCGGCGCGCTCACCCTGGCCCTCCAGGGGCTGGCCGGCGTGATCGGCATCGGCCTGGCGATCCTGGTCGTGGTGGTGCTCGGCAACCCGAGCGCGGGCGGCGCCTACCCCTGGCCGCTGCTGCCGCCGTTCTGGCGGGCGATCGGCCCGTACTTCCCGCCGGGCGCGGGGACCTACGCGGCCCGCTCGATCGCGTACTTCCGGGGCAACGACACCGCGGTCTCGATGCTGGTGCTGGCCGCCTGGGCCGTGGTGGGCGCCGCGGTCACGCTGGCCTGCGCCCTGAACCGCAAGGGCGCCGGAGGTCCCGCGAAGGGGGCGGAGGCGGGCGCATGACCACCATCGGCGACCCCGCCCGGGACGGCACCGCCGTCGACCGGTTCAGCCGCCTCCAGGGCCCCGCCGCCCAGTCCCGCTCGGTCAAGCGGATGGAGCCCACCGCCCAGGCCCAGCTGGGCTCCCTGGGCCTGACCGGCTTCATCGTGGTCACCGTGATCGCCACCGGCACCGATGCCGGGGTCTTCCCCGAGAAGCTCGCCCACTCCGTCCTGCCGGTGGTCGGCTTCTTCATCGGCGGGCTGGCGCAGCTGCTGGCCGGGCTCTTCCAGGCGCAGCGCGGCGACACCTGGCACGCCACGGTCTTCGGCGGCTTCGGCCTCTTCTGGATGGCCAAGGCGGTGCTGCTGCAGTGGGTGCTGCCGGCCACCGACCCGGCGCTGCGCGGGGAGGTGTCCGGACTCTTCGCGCTGCCCTGGGTCTTCGTGGTCTTCGTCCTGTGGCTGGGCAGCTGGCGGATCCACCTGGCGCTGCTGGCCACCTTCACCTGCGTCCTGGCGGTCTTCGTCGGGATGACCGTGAACGGCTTCACCGGCGAGGTGGTCTGGAACCGGATCGCGGGCTGGTCCGGGCTGCTGGCCGCGCTCGGGGCGACGTACCTGCTGGCGGGCCAGATCCTGGCCAGCACCTGGGGGCGGCCGGTGCTGCCGATGGGCCGCTTCCTGGCCCCGGACGAACACCCCGAGTCGTGAGGCGGGCATGATCGGGGCGTGATCACCACCCTGGCCGTGGAGAACTACCGGTCGCTGCGCAAGCTCGTCGTCCCGCTGGGCCGGCTGACCGTCGTGACCGGCGCCAACGGCACCGGCAAGTCCAGCCTCTACCGGGCCCTGCGGCTGCTGGCCGACTCCGCGCGCGGCGGGGCGGTGGCCGCGCTGGCCCGGGAGGGCGGGCTGCCGTCCACGCTGTGGGCGGGCCCCGGCACCTCCGGCGCCGCCCTGCGCCGCGGGGACGCGCCCGTCCAGGGCACCGTCCGCCAGGGCCCGGTGAGCCTGCGGCTCGGCTTCGCCGGGGACGAGTTCGGCTACGCGGTGGACTTCGGCCACCCGGTGCCGGTACCCGAATCGCTCTTCGACCTCGACCCCGAGATCAAGCGGGAGTGCACCTGGTCCGGGCCGGTGCTGCGGCCGGCCGCGGTGCTCTCGGACCGCTCCGGGCCGGCCGTGCGCACCCGTACCGCGGACGGCGGCTGGCACCGCACCCAGAACGCGCTGCGCCCCTACGACTCGATGCTGAGCGAGCTGGCCGACCCCCAGCTCGCCCCCGACCTGCTGGCGCTGCGCGAGCGGATCCGGTCCTGGCGGTTCTACGACCACGTCCGCACCGACGCGGAGGCGCCGGCCCGGCGCTCCCGGATCGGCACCCGCACGCCCGTCCTGAGTGCGGACGGCTCCGACCTGCCGGCCGCGCTCCAGACCATCCGGGAGGTCGGCGACCACCACGCGCTGGACGAGGCGGTGGACGCGGGCTTCCCCGGCAGCCGGGTGGAGATCGCGAACCGGGACGGCCGCTTCGAGCTGGAGCTGCACCAGCACGGCCTGCTGCGCCCGCTGACCGCGGCCGAGCTGTCCGACGGGACCCTGCGGTACCTGCTGTGGACCGCGGCCCTGCTCACCCCCCGGCCGCCGGCCCTGATGGTCCTCAACGAGCCGGAGACCAGCCTGCACCCGGACCTGCTGGAGCCGCTCGCCGCCCTGATCCTGACGGCGGCGGTCGAGGTCCAGACGGTGGTGGTCACCCACTCCCTGCCGCTGGCCCGGGCGCTGGCCGCGGACGCCCCGCACCACCGGGTGGAGCTGCGGACCGTCGAGCTGGTCAAGGAGTTCGGGCAGACCGAGGTCGCGGGCCGCGAGGGCCCGCTGGACGAGCCGCTGTGGTACTGGCCCAAGCGGTGACCGGGCATGCGGAAGGCCCGCCCGGCGCTCAGCGCCCCGGGCGGGCCGTTCCGTTCCTCAGCGGAGGATCAGGGGGAGGGAGCCGGACGGGGTCCGGTCACTCCTGTCCGGCGGCCGGCTCACCGGTCCGGTTGCCGTAGTACGCCTGGCGCATCAGCCGCTGCATGTCGTCGATCATCGGCATCCGCGGGTTGGCGGGCGCGCACTGGTCGGCGTAGGCGTTCATCGCCTGCTGCGGCAGCGCCTCGAGGAAGGCCGCCTCCTCGACCCCTTCCTCGGCGAAGGAGGCCGGGATGCCGCACCGGCGGCGCAGGTCCTCGACCGCGGTGGCGTAGGACTCCACGCCCTCCTCGGGGGTGGCGGCCGGCAGCCCCAGCATCCGGGCGATCTCCTGGAAGCGCTCGGGCGCCCGGTAGACCTCGGCCTTGGGCCAGGGGGTGGCCTTGTGCGAGACGGTGCCGTTGTGCCGGATCACGTGCGGCAGCAGCAGCGCGTTGGTGCGGCCGTGGGCGACGTGGAAGGTGTTGCCCAGGGTGTGCGCCATGGCGTGCACCAGGCCCAGGAAGGCGTTGGCGAAGGCCATGCCGGCCACGGTGGAGGCGTTGTGCATCTTCTCGCGCGCCTCGGGGTCGTTCGCCCCGTCCACGACGCAGCGCTCCAGGTTCTCGAAGATCAGCTTGACGGCCTGGAGGCAGAGCCCGTCGGTGTAGTCGTTGGCGTACGCCGAGACGTAGGCCTCGGTGGCGTGGGTCAGGGCGTCGAAGCCGGAGTCGGCGGTGACGGTGGCCGGCAGCCGCATCGGCAGCACCGGGTCGACGATGGCCACGTACGGGGTGAGGGCGTAGTCCGCCAGCGGGTACTTCTGGGCGGCGGCCGGGTCGGAGATGACCGCGAAGGGGGTGACCTCGGAGCCGGTGCCGGAGGTGGTGGGGATCGCCACCATCTTGGCCTTGCCGCCCAGCGAGGGGAAGGTGTAGGCGCGCTTGCGGATGTCGAAGAACTTCTCCTTGGTGTCCCCGAACTCCACCTCCGGGCGCTCGTACATCAGCCACATGATCTTCGCGGCGTCCATCGGGGAGCCGCCGCCCAGACCGATGATGGTGTCCGGCTTGAACTCCCGCATCAGTGCGGCGCCGGCCTGCACGGTCGCCAGCTCCGGGTTGGGCTCGACGGAGTCGATGACCTGGATGGCGACCGCGCCCTCGCGGGCGTTGAGGATGTCGGTGACCTTCTGCACGAAGCCCA
Organism: Streptomyces sp. NPDC089919; assembly: GCF_040684615.1. Taxonomy (NCBI): domain Bacteria; kingdom Bacillati; phylum Actinomycetota; class Actinomycetes; order Kitasatosporales; family Streptomycetaceae; genus Streptomyces; species Streptomyces sp. NPDC089919. The sequence continues at coordinate 31,099 of NZ_JBFBGK010000073.1, read as the reverse complement.
GCTCCACCATCGTCCTGTCGGTGACGATCGAGACCCGGCCGATGCCCGCCATCTCGCCGAGGTAGCGGATGGCGTTGCGCTCGAAGTAGATCTTCGGCGGGACCTTGAACCACTGCATGTTGTTGTTGCGCCGTCCGATCCGCTTGATGTTCACCAGGTTCACCGCGGTGACGTTGTTCGACACCGAGTTGTGGCCGTACGAGCCGCAGCCGAGGGTCAGCGAGGGCAGGAAGGCGTTGTAGACGTCGCCGATGCCGCCGAAGGTGGAGGGCGAGTTGGCGATGACCCGGACGGCCTTGACCCGCTTGCCGAACTCCTCGACCAGCGCCTCGTCCTCGGCGTGGATCGCGGCACTGTGCCCGAGTCCGTGGAACTCGACCATCTGCGCGGCCAGTTCGATGCCGTGCGCGGTGTCGGTCGCCTTCAGCGCGGCCAGGATCGGGGAGAGCTTCTCGCGGGTCAGCGGCTCGCCCTCGCCGACCTCGCCGCACTCGGCGAGCAGGATCGAGGTGCCCTCGGGGACGCTGAAGCCGGCCTGCTCGGCGATCCACTGCGGGGACTTGCCGACCACCGCGGCGTTGAGCTTGGCGCCGGCGCAGTTCGCGGCGTGGGCGGTGGTGCCGAAGACGAACTCCTCGAGCTTGGTCTTCTCGGCCGCGGTCACGACGTGGGCGCCCAGCCGCCGGAACTCCGCCAGGCCCTGCTCGTAGATCTCGGCGTCCAGGATGACGGCCTGCTCGGAGGCGCAGATCATGCCGTGGTCGAAGGCCTTGGAGAGCACGATGTCGTGGACCGCGCGGGCCAGCTTGGCGCTCTTGTGGACGTACGCCGGGACGTTGCCGGCGCCGACGCCCAGGGCCGGCTTGCCGCACGAGTAGGCGGCCTTGACCATCGCGTTTCCGCCGGTGGCGAGGATGGTGGAGACGCCGGGGTGGTTCATCAGGGCGTCGGTGGCGGCCATCGAGGGCTCCTCGACCCACTGCACGCAGTCCGCGGGGGCGCCGGCGGCCACGGCCGCGTCCCGGACGATGCGGGCGGCCTCGGCGGAGCAGTTCTGGGCGGAGGGGTGGAAGGCGAAGACGATCGGGTTGCGGGTCTTGAGGGCGACCAGCGCCTTGAAGATCGTGGTGGAGGTCGGGTTGGTGACCGGGGTCATCGCGCAGACCACGCCCACCGGTTCGGCGATCTCGGTGATGCCGTTCAGCTCGTCGCGGCGGACGACGCCGGCCGTCTTGAGGCCGCGCATGGAGTTGACCACGTGCTCGCAGGCGAAGAGGTTCTTGACCGCCTTGTCCTCGAAGAGGCCCCGGCCGGTCTCCGCCACCGCCATCTCGGCGAGGTCGCCGTGCCGGCTCAGCGCGGCCAGCGAGGCCTTCTTGACGATGTGGTCGACCTGCTCCTGGTCCAGCGTCTCGAACCGGTCGAGCGCGCTGAGCGCCCGCTGGACCAGTCCGTTCACCATCTCCACGGCATCCATGCCAGGAACTCCTTCTTTGCGACCCGTTTTCCTGATGCCTCAATTCGACACCCATAAGCGGAAGCGCGGCCGCCGAAAAAGCCCTCTCCCGGGGGCCCGAAAGTCCCTGTGGATCATTTGGGCGATCGCTCACGATGCCGCTGAGCTGGGATGATCCACAAGGACCAAAGACCTTCGTGAGCTTGTGAAAACTTTCACAAGAATTTCCCGGAAGTGCGCCCTTTCGCGCTCCGGCCCCGGCGAGGACAATCGCGGTGACGACGGGTACGTTCCACCGCGAAGGAGGCGAGGCGTGCGCGATCGGGTGCGCACCGCGGACGGTCGGCATCTGATGGTCGAGCGGTTCGGCGACCCCCACGGCAAGCCGGTCTTCCTGCTCCACGGCACCCCCGGCAGCCGGCTCGGGCCGGCCCCCCGGGGCATGGTCCTCTACCAGCGCAGGACCCAGCTCATCGCGTACGACCGGCCGGGTTACGGCGGCTCCGACCGCCGCCCGGGCCGCACCGTCGCCGACGGGGTCGCGGACGTGGCCGCGATCGCCGACGCCCTCGGGCTGGACACCTTCGCCGTGGCCGGCCGCTCCGGCGGCGCCCCGCACGCCCTGGCCTGCGCCGCGCTGCTGCCGGGACGGGTCACCCGGACCGCCGCGCTGGTCGGACTGGCCCCCTGGGACGCCGACGGCCTGGACTGGTTCGACGGCATGACCGCCTCCAACGTCCGCGAGTTCACCACCGCCGCGGTGGACCCGGAGGAGTGGATCGCCCGGCTGGTCCCGCGCGCCGCCGGCATCCGCAAGGACCCCAAGCGGCTGCTGGACGAACTGCGCCGGGAGCTGACCGAAAGCGACAAGAAGATCGTCGCGGACGCCGGGCTGCGCCTGATGCTGGAGGCCAATTTCCGCGAGGGCCTGCGCACCTCCGCCGACGGCTGGATCGACGACGTCTTCGCGCTGTGCAGCCCCTGGGGCTTCGACCCGGCGGACATCACCTGTCCGGTGCTGCTGTGGCACGGCGAGCAGGACGGCTTCTCCCCCGTCGCCCACTCCCGCTGGCTGGCCCGCCGCATCCCCGGCGCCACCGCCACCATCGAACCGGCCGCCGCCCACTTCGCCGCCCTCGACGCCCTCCCCCGCATCCTGACGTGGCTGCTGCGCGGCGGAGCCATCCGTGGTTGATTCGCGATCAACTCACGTTGATTTCCCGGCGGGTGGTGCATAGGGTCGCCCCATCCACACCAAGGGGGAGATCTCTCAATGTCCAAGACCGTACGCCGTGTTGCTCTCGCCACCGGCTCCGCGGCCCTGCTGGCCACGTCGTTCACGGGTACCGCCTCGGCGGCCACCGACAGCGGCTCCGCCCCGCTGATCGACGGGAAGCCGGCCGTCCTGATATCGCCCGAGGACGCCCAGCGGGTCCTGTCCGCGGACGGCGCGACGGCCGCCGCGGACGCCCCGTCCTACTACATCCGCAACAACAACAGCTTCCGGTGCCTCGTGGTCCAGGGCTTCGACAACGGCAAGACCGCGATGCAGTACGACTGCGCGAACTACGCCGACCAGCGCTGGTACTTCTTCGGCTCCACCTGGAACCGCGTCCAGGTCATCAACGCCAACAGTGGCAAGTGCCTGGTGACCCAGGGCGCGAACAACGGCGCCCAGGCCTTCCAGTACACCTGCGGCAACTACAACGACCAGTTCTGGAAGGTCGAGGGCAACCCGAGCGGCAGCTTCAAGCTGGTCAGCAACAACAGCTGGAAGTGCCTGGCGGTCCAGGGCTACAACAACGGCGCCATCCCCTTCCAGTTCGACTGCGCCGCGTACAAGGACCAGGACTGGACCCTGGCCTGATCTGCCGCCCCGACCACGGGGGCGGCGGCGGAGGGTGGTCGGCTCGTGGCCGGCTTCCCTCCGCCGCCGTTCCGGGGGTCAGACCGCCAGTGGTTCCAGGTCGCGGTGGATGCGGCGGGCCTCCCGGGCGTAGCGGGTCAGGGCGTGTTCCTCGCCCAGTTGGCGGGCCAGGTCGGCGGCGGCCTCGGCGCGCAGCCGGGCCGCCTCCTCCTTGCGGCCGGTCATGTCCAGCGTGACCGCCAGGTTCGCCGCGGCGCTGAGCGTGTCCGGGTGCTCCGCCCCCAGCAGGGTCCGCAGCCGGCCCAGCGCCACCGTCTCCAGCGCCTGCGCGGCCTCCGGATCGCCCAGGTCCGCCAGGGCGTTGGCGAGGTTGAGGGTGGCGCAGACGGTGTGCGGGTGCTCCTCCCCCAGCACCTCCCGCATGATCGCGATGACCTCCTGGAGCATCCGCCCGGCCGTCTCGGGGTCGCCCGCGCCCCAGTGGTAGATCGCCAGGTTGTTCAGGGCCGCCAGGGTGTACGGGTGCCGGGCCCCGGGCACCTGCACGTACTCGTCCACGACCTCCTGCGCGGTGGCCCGCGCCGGCTCCGCCTCGCCCGCCGCGAAGAGGTCCGCCGCGTAGTTCAGGTCGCAGGCCAGCAGGTCCGGGTTGACCGAGGTGTACTTGGCCTTGTAGCGGCCCCGGGTGGCCTTGGTCAGCCGCAGCGCGTCCTCCAGCTGCCCGGCCCGGCGCAGCGACACCGCGAGGCTCTTGGCGGCGGACAGGGTGCCCGGGAAGGCCCGGCCCAGCCCCTCCTTGTAGATCTCGTAGGTCCGGCTGAGCAGCTGCACCGACTCCTCGTACCGGCCGACCTCGCGCAGGTCCCGGGCGAGGTTCTGCGCCGAGGAGAGGGTGTACGGGTGCTCGGGCCCCAGCACCTCCTGCCGGAGCCGGTAGACCTCCTCGTCGATGTTGTACGCGTCCTTGTAGCGGCCGATCATGCGCAGGTTCAGGGCCCGGTTGTTGGCCGCCGCCAGGGTGCGCGGGTGCGCCTCGTGGAAGATCTGGCTGAAGCCGTCGTGCGCCGCGGTGGCCAGCTCCATCGCCTTGCCGTACTGGCCGAGCGCGCCGAGGTCCATGGCCAGGCCGCTGGTGGTCATGTACGTGTGCGGGTGGGAGGCGCCCAGCGCGGCGGCCTGCCGCTCCAGGGTGACCTCGTCCAGTTCCTTGGCCTCCACGAACCGGCCCTGCGAGCGCAGGATGTTGGAGAGGTGGAAGCGCAGGTAGAGGTACTGGAGGTCGCTGTCGCCCAGCTGCTCCTTCCACACCTCCCGCAGTTCGCTGGCGAGTTGGAAGGCGGCCTTGAAGTCACCGCGCTTCCACAGGTACCGCACCCGGTCGATGAGCAGCCGCCGGGTCTCCGGCTCCTTGCAGAACCGCGCCTCGGACGGGGTGAGGTGGGGCCAGATGGTGTTGAACCTGGGCCAGGTGCCCGGGTTGTCTATCGGCTCGTCGTCGTCGGGCCGGGCGCCGGCCAGGATCCGGTGCACGGCGTGCCGGGCCTCACGCTGCTCCTGCTCGCTCAACTGGGCCCGGATGACCGCCTGGACCAGCCGGTGCACCTGGATGCTGTTGCTGACCTGGTCGACCTTGGCCAGTGCGAAGCGGCCGATCTCCCGGATCACCCGGCCCAGCACCAGCTTCTCCTGGAGCGAGGCGTCGTACGGCTTGAGGGCGTCGATCATCTCCTTGCTGTAGAGCAGGTTGGCGCTGATCGGCTCGGGGGCGAAGAAGGCGCAGAGCTGGAGCAGCCGGACGGCGGCCGGGGACCGGCTCTGCAGCCTTTCTATGGAGACGTTCCAGGTCGCGGCGACCGGTTCGGGGTAGCCGGCGGGCTGGTTGAGGGCGAGCACCCGGGCCGCCTGCTGGGCCAGCTGCTCCAGGTACGCGGAGACGGGCGTGGCGGTCTCCGCGATCCAGGCACCGGCCTGCTCCACGGCCAGCGGCAGGTCGCCGACGGCGGTGGCCACCTGGTCGGCGTCCTCCAGCGTGAGGCCGCTGGCCCGCCGCTGCAGGTGCTCGATCGACTCCTCGCGCAGGAAGACGTCGACCGGGAGCGCGTCGCCGTACTGCGACCAGCTCTGGTTGCGGGAGGTGACCAGGATGTGGCCGGGCCCGCCGGGCGGGAAGAACCGCTTCAGGGTCTCCGGGTCGTCGGCGTTGTCGAAGACCAGCAGCCAGCGCGTGGTGGGGATGCCGCGCCGCAGCAGGTCGATGGCCTCCTGGGAGGCGGCCGCCATGTCCTCGCCGGTCTGCGCGCCGAGCCGGACGGCGAGTTCGGCCAGTCCGGCGACCACGTCGTCGGTCTGCTCCGAGGAGATCCACCAGACCAGGTCGTAGTCGGCCATGAAGCGGTGCACGTACTCCAGGGCGACCTGGGTCTTGCCGACCCCGCCGAGGCCGTAGAGGGTCTGCGGCTGCGGCAGGACGACGGATATGCCGCCGCCGAGCTGGTCGCGCATCCGCTCCAGGACGACGCTGCGGCCGGTGAAGCCGGGGTTGCGGGGCGGGGCGTTCCAGATCTTGGGGACGGTGCCGGGGAAGCGGGGTCCGGGGGCGCTCCCGTCGCCGAGCTGCACCGGCCGCTCCAGGGCCCGCAGCAGCGCGGTGGTGGCGTGGGCCTCGTCGAGCCGGAAGAGGTCGACCGGGTTGCGGTCCGGATAGGGGCTGGTGATGCGGACGTCGCCGACCCGCACCGGCACGATGCTGCGGCGCCCGCCGGTCAGGTCCTCGGCCGCGGCCCGCTCCCAGGTCTCCGTCGCCCGGGCCGACTTGAGGTAGGCGGCGGAGAGCAGGACCACCGTGCGGGCCGGGGTGTCGATGCTGAAGCCGGCGCCGAGGGTGTCGCCGGCGGCCGGTTCGGCGGCGGCGTCCTTGGGGACCACCCGGAAGCCGGCCCGGGTCAGCACGGACTCGATCCAGTCGGCCCACATGCGGTTCTCGGCGACGTAGCTGAGCGAGAGGTCGGCCGGCAGGGCGGGGCGGCGGCGGGTGAAGGCGTCCCGGATCCGCAGCCGGACCTCCTCGCCGATGGCCGGCATCGCGGTGGTCTCGCCCTCGGTGACCACGGCCGTGAGCCGTTCGAAGGCGGACAGGAGGGAGTTGGTGAGCCCGGCCTCGTCGCCGAAGGTCGCCAGCGTCTCCTCGTACGCGTAGTAGGGCCGGTACGGGATCTCGACGGCCCCCCAGTAGGCGGTGGCCTCGTCCCCGGCGAGGCCGGTGGGGAAGCGGTCGAACTTGACCCGGGCCAGGGCGCGTCCGGCGTCGGCCTTCTCCTTCTCGCCCTCGTCGATCCGCATCGGCACCGGGTAGATCTTGATCTCGCGGTCGCCGTAGCGCTCGTCGATCTGCCGGGCCACCGAGGCCGCGCCGTCGATGGACTGGTCGGAGAGGGTGAAGCAGTCGACGAGCACGTCCGGGAGGTGGACGGTGCAGATGTCGGCGATGTCGCTCAGGCCGGTGCGGCTGTCGATGAGCACGTAGTCGTAGTTCTCCTTCATGTCGGCGCGCAGGGCGTCGAAGAAGTGGCCGCCGCCGAGCCGGTCGTAGAAGTTGTCCCAGTCGAAGGTGGAGACGGTCGCGGAGTACTCGCGGTTCTGGCGGCCGGCCGAGACGAAGTCGAGGGTGCCGCCGTCGGGGAACTGCCAGCCCAGCGTCTCGGGGGTGAGCGAGACGGCGTGCTGCTGGATGCGCGCGTAGTCGCGGTGCCAGTCGTCGGGGCGCTGCACCGGGCTGGTGGCGGCCCAGGCGTACTCGGTGATCAGGTCGATCACGCCGGTGGTGGCACCCAGGGTGGAGGGGTCGAGGAAGGGGTGGAAGAACCGGTGCAGGCCGGGGGCCTCCAGGTCCCAGTCGACGGCCAGCACCCGCTTGCCGTTGGCCGCCAGGATCCAGGCCGTGTTGGCCAGGGCCATGGTGCGGCCGGTGCCGCCCTTGTACGAGTAGAAGGTGACGATGCGTCCTTCACGACTGGCCGTCATACGAGTCCTCCGCATCGGTCGCCTCGGGGTCGGGTTGTGCCGGGTGCGCGCTCTCCTGGTCGGGCGGGAAGGGTGCGGGCGGTGGCAGCGGTGGCCCGCCGCTCATGCCCATCGGCCCCAGCAGCCGCGGGCGTTCGGTGTGCCCGCCGCCGGCGGGCGGGTAGACCTGGGCGTGCCGGAGGAACTGCTGTGCGGCGGCCTCGACCACCTGCGGCAGGATCTGCCCCAGGGTCTCCATGTTGCTCACGCCGTTGGCCGCGGCCCGGCAGGCGGCCCGGCCCTGGCTCATCTTGACCGGCATGGTGTCCTCCAGGCGGTGCGCCAACTCGGCCTCCTTCGCGCGGCTTTCCTGGTCCAGGCGGTTCCACGGCACGACCACGCTGACCCAGGGCCGGGGGTCCTGGTCGAAGGCCGCGAGCCGCAGCCGGCGCTGCTCGTCGGCCACCGCCCAGCGGTCCACGAGAAGGATCTCCGGCCGGGTGGGGGGCTGTTTGCTGTCGAAGTGTCCGGCCTCGTCGTCGAAGGAGGCCATGGTGGTCTGGTAGTTGAGCGACCGGACCAGGTCCTCGGCGACGTAGGCCACCGGCCGCCGGGCGTCGGGGTGGTAGGGGTTCCAGTCGAAGGCGGTGTCGCCGTAGTAGTCGTGGCTGCGGCCCTCGGGCAGTTCGTGACGGGTGGCGGCGGCGACGGTGACCTGCATGGTGCGGGCGGTGTTGCCGGCGCTGCCGAAGGCGCTGGGGACCATGCGGTAGTCGACCTGGCGGCTGGGACCCAGCCGGACCGTCTCGGCGACCCGCACGATGCGCTTGGCGAGTTCGTAGACGGCCCGCTCGTACTGCTCTGCGTAGCTGCGGAGTTTGATCAGGCCGTAGAGGCCGTCGGTGACGTAGCGGTCGCCGAAGGTGTTGTGGTTGAACTGCAACCGCTCGGCGGGGCCGGGGAGTTGGTCGGGCGGCACCGGCACCCACAGCGCGGGCACGATCGCCTCGATGGGTTCGTTGCTCAGCGCGCCCTGCCGGATGGCGCGTTCGGCGAAGGCGTACCACTCCTTGCCGCACATCTCGCTGGCGAAATAGCGCGGCGAGAAGAGTGGGACGAAGACCAGGCAGGAGGCGAGGGCCGCGCCCAGCCGCTCCGACCAACCCTCGCCGGAGCGGATCTCCCGGTCCATGAACCCGGCGGGCGCGCCCGCGGGCAGGTCGGTCAGGGCCATCACGTGGCCGCACAGGTCGCGGAAGAGCCGCTCGACCCACATGTCGGGGTCGGGGCCGCCCGCGCCGTACCTCGGTGTGTGCGCATAACTGAGAAAGAAGTACGGCTGCGCTCTTGAAGGCACACGACCCCCGTCCCGTGAGGACCACTCACATCGAATGGAAACGATTCCCCTCGGCGTTGGGGCAATCAACGCCTGTTTTCGGTCATCCAGGAAAGGGCGTGGTCCACCGCCTCGCCGATCGGGAACATCATCGCGGCCGCCCCTCCCACCTGCCCCCGGCTCATCGAGGACACCGGAAAGGATCTCCCGATCTCCGCGAAATCGCTGTCGTCGAGCGCCACATCGTCGTACCCGATCCACTGCGCCTTACCCCGCAGGTTGACCACGCATCGGTACTCGCGCAAGAGGGGCTTCGGAATTCGGTATTCCGCGAGATGGAACGCGGTGCACACGTCGAATCCCACATTGATCAGGAGTACCTTCGCCCCCTTCCAGAACAGCGTTCCCAGAGGCGACTCCTCCCCCAGGTGGCATTCCGTGCGATGGCCCGCGCAGATCAGCCGGGCCTCTCCTCCCAGGGCGGCGAAAGAACTCTGCGGATGGGCGCTGCGCCGCGCCCCCGGCGCGGTCCGCACGGCCTCGGCGAGCCGGCCCATGCCCTGGCTGGGGGTGCTGCCGGGGTCGAAGGCCGGCATGGCGGCCCGGAAGGCCGCCGCCTGCGCCGCGGTCATCCCGGCGGTCCTGGCCCGGTGCGCGGCGGAGCTCGCGGAGTTCTCCGGGGTGAAGGCCGGCACCACGACGGTGCCCCGCGCCCCGACCGCCGCCCGCAGGGCCCCCAGCAGCTCCCCGGACCGCAGCCCGGTGCCGCGCAGCCCGGCGTGCACCAGCACCCGGTCCCCGGCTGCCAGGCCCAGCTCCCGTAACTCCCCCGCCAGCCGCTCCGTCGCACTCATCCGACCGCGCCCTTCAGCTCTCCGCGCAGCTCCCCGACCAGGGCCCGGCCGGTGGTGGTGAGCTCGGCGGCGCCCTCGAGCAGGTCCAGGGCCGCCTCGACCTGCCCGGCCGGGGTCCCGGCGGGGTCCGCACCGCCGGCCGGGTCCGGGCCGGCCGCCCGCCGGAAGGCCGCCGCCGCGACGTGTTCGTGGACGTCGGCCAGCAGCCGGGAGACCGGTACCGGCCGCTCCCGCCAGGGCGCCGGGTGCAGCCATTCGCCGTCCAGCGCGTACAGGTCGGCGACCTCCGTCAGGGCCCGCAGCCGGGCCCGCCGCCGGCCGGTCAGCAGGGCCAGCGCGGTCTCCCGCACCCCGCCGGAGTAGGGCAGTCCCAGCGCCCCCGGACCGTGCCGGCCGGCCTCCCCGCGCCCGGCCCGGGGTCCGCCGGCCAGCGGGGTCACGGTGGTGAGCCCGGCGGCGGCCTGCCGCGCCAGCCCGGGCACCGTCCGGTGCAGCAGCTGCCAGGCGGCGGTCAGCCGGCCCTGCCAGTCGGCGGCCTCGGCGGCCCCCAGCCGCAGCCGGGGCGGCCGGCTGAAGCAGTGCCGGTAGGGGTCGAGGTCTTCCAGCGCGACCCCGTCCCAGCCGCGGACCGGCTGCCACCGGGGGCCGGCGGCGGTCCCGAAGCGGTGCTCGGAGCGCCCGTCGCGGACCAGGTGCCCCCGGTCGGCGGTGCGGAGCAGGGCCCGCCCGTCGGTGCCGGGGGCGCCGATCCGCAGCAGGCCGAGGGTGGGCAGGTACACCTCGCCGTCGCGGTAGGGCACCGCCGCCGGCAGGTCGAGGCGGCCGCGCAGCACGGCCGCCGCAGCCAGGGCGGCCAGCCGCCGGGCGGCCGCGGCCACGTCCGGCCGGCCCTGCCGGACCTCCTCCAGCACCGCCAGCAGCCAGGTGCGGGTGTACGGGTGGTCGAGTACGGCGTCCAGCCCCCGGCCGGCCCGCTCCACGGCCGACAGCGTCTCCCAGGCCCGCTCCCAGTCCTCCCCGCCGGCCCCGGCCAGGTCGTCGTGCAACCGCGCCAGCAGCATCCGGGTCAGGTCCTGCTGGGCGGCGGTGAGCTCGGCCGGCTCGGCCAGGGCTGCCACGGTCTCGGAACCGGCGGTCCGGCCGGCCACCCCGTCGACCAGTTCCCGCAGGTCGGCGCAGTAGACGGAGGGGTTGTCGAAGCCGTTGGCGGCCCGGTAGCGGTGCGTGTACAGGCCGCCCCCGCACGAGCGTACGACGGGGCACGCCCGGCACTGCGCGCTGACGCCGGCCAGGCCCAGCTGCCGGGCCCGCACGCCGGGATGGGCCGCGACCTGGTCGAAGGAGTGGCCGAAGACGTCGAAGCCGGTGGCCGCGGCGCCTTCGTAGGCGCTCTTGAGGGAGTCGACCTGCTCGAGGCTGCCGTCGGTCTCGACCACCACCAGGTCGGTGGGGGCCAGGCCCAGGGACTCGGTGAGGCTGGGGCCGCCGCGCAGGGTGCTCAGCAGGGAGCCGAAGAGCCGGACCGGCACCGGCCGGCCGCCGGCCTCCCAGTGGTCGAAGGCGCGCAGCAGCCAGCGGGCGTAGGCGTCGGGCACGCCGGCCGGCCGGGGCGGCGGCGCCTCCCAGGTGGCGTGCGGCAGCAGGAAGTCGATCCGCGGGGGCTCCAGGGCGGTGAGCGCGTCCAGCACCGCCACCGGGTCGTTCTCGACGTCCACCGTGCACAACAGGCCCTGGTAGAGGTGGCGGTAGGGGGCCGAGCGGAGCAGTCCGAGGGCTTCGAGGACCAGCGGGTGGCTGGTGCGGCCGTCGGCGAAGCGGCGGTGCCGGTCGTTGGCGACCCGGTCGCCGTCGAGGGAGACCCCGACCTTCACGTCGTACTCGGCGAACAGGTCGAGGTAACGGGTGCCGAGCTGGAGGCCGTTGGTGTGGATGCGCAGGTCGAGGGCGGCGATGCCGTCGAGGGCGCGGGTGAACTCCGCGCACACCAGGCGCAGTCGGGCGGGGCCCGCCAGCAGCGGCTCCCCCCCGTGAAGGATCACGGTGACGGAGGGGAGCGCATGGTCTTTCGCGTGTTCGGCGAGCCGGAAGGCGGTCTGTGCAACGGCTTCCGCCGAGATCACCTTGGGCCGGGCCCGCCAGCTCTGGTCCGCATGTTCATATACATAACAGTGATCACAGGCAAGATCGCATCTGCTGTGAACCTTGAGGACGATCTCGCGAAATGCGATCAGGCCGGTCATTCCACCAGAGTAGGGCTTTACTCCGGGACTAGACCGCCGAGTTGAAGATCGGGGTCTGGACCGGACGGCCGGTTTCGGACGGAAGCACCCGGCTGAGGGCCGCGGCGGCCGCACTGCTGCGGACGTCGATGTCGGCCAGAGGAACGCGGCGCTTCTGGTCGGCGCCGGTCGAGAGGGATGCGGTGGAGTTCACGGCCGTCCTTAGGGAATGGGCATGGAAATGACAACAGCGACGCGCTAGTGTCGGTGTGGACTTTACTCTCCCGGGCACTAATGGCAACCGAGACATGAGGCCAGGTCAAGCGTTCTATCGAAAGCGTGAGCACCAGAACAGCAGACTGGGGGGTGGGCTGTGATGGAATACCGCGGATCTCTGAACAGCATGACTTTCGGACACGAGGACCTGCCGGCCCTTTTCCACCACGCCGACCGGGCGGCGATCTCCCGGCAGCGCGAGTCCACCCAGGCCACCCGCACCCAGCTGCTACTGCTCGTGCTGGCCGCCGCGGCCGCCTCGCTGCCGGCCGGGCCCGCGGTCGGACCGCTCCGACTCCCGGGCCTCGCCGCCCTGTTGGCGTACGCGGGCGTACTCGGCATCGGGGTGCGCAGCACCCGCCGGCGGGCCCGGCCGCAGTGGCAGCTGAACCGCTCCGCGGCGGAGTTCATCAAGTCCCTGGCCTGGCGGTATGCCGTTCACGGTGCACCCTTCGGAGCGGCGGGAGCGGATGACGAAGAGCTGTACCGTACCCGGCTGGAGTCCGGGTTGGCCGAGCTGAGGAAGATGGGCTGGGAGGACCCGCGGCAGTCGGGGGCCATCCCCCCGGGCGGCGAAATAACCGGCGCCATGGAGCAGTTGCGGGGCCGGGTCTACAGCGTGCGGCGCGAGACGTACGTCCGCGACCGGCTGATCGAGCAGCGCAACTGGTACCAGCGCAAGACCGAGGTCTCCCGCCGGGCGACCGCGCTGTGGTCCTGGACCATCGTCCTGCTGACCGCGCTCGGCCTGCTCTTCGCCCTGTTCAGGGCCTTCGGTTCGGGCCCCGGCGGCGGACTGCCCGGACTGCTGGGCACCGCCACCGCCGCCGCGATCGCCTGGCACGAGATGCGCCGGCACCATCCGCTCATCGAGGCGCACACCCTGATCGAGCAGGACCTGGCGGCGATGATGGTCGTCATGCAGACCACCATCACGGAGGACCAGTGGCCCTCGGCCGTCTACGAGACGGAGCGCTACGTCTCGCCCCAGCACACCGACTGGCTGGCCCGGCACAGCAGTTGACGTAGCGTCGATTACGTCCTCAGTCGCGGGTGACACCCGCCCGCCAGATGACGCTCACCGGCTTCCCGGCCGCCCGCGCGTAGGCGACGATGTCGCCCGTGCCACCGCGGCCGCGGGCCGGTTCGCCGTCCCAGACCGCCACCAGCCGGTCGCAGGCGTCGGCGATGCGGGTGCCGGCCGCGTAGTACGCGTCGTCGGTGGCGCGGGGGTAGTCCAGCCGGATCTCCTGGCTGGCCCGCCCGCGCAGCCGCCGGAACCGCGCCAGCGCGCCGGGGTCGGCGAAGGTCGCCTCGTAGTCCCCGCTGGGGATGACCACGGTCAGATCGGCCCCGCACTCCAGCGCCAGTTCGGCGAAGATCTGGTCGGCGCCCTCGGCGAGGCTGGACAGCGCCTCCATCGGCCCGTCGTGGCCCCGCAGCAACGCCCGCAGGCCTTCGGTGACATGACCCAGCAGCTCCGCCGGGATGGCCCGGTGCCCGGTCACGCCGATGCGTTTCATCCCGGCGGTCCCCCGTCCGTACGGCCCGGCGCGCACGGTGCGGGGCGGGCGCCGCGCCCGCAGCGGCGCCGGGACTCCTGCACGCCGCAGCGCCCCCGGACATCCTCCCAGAAGGCGGGGGAACGTCCAGGGGCGCGGACGGGGGCGCGGGGGTCAGCGACCCGGCTGCCCGGTCAGTAGACGCTCACCCCGTACGCGGCGAGCGCCTCGGTGACCGGCTGGAAGAAGGTGGTGCCGCCGAAGGAGCAGTCGCCGCTGCCGCCGGAGGTGAGGCCGATGGCCCGGCTGCCCGAGTAGAGCGGGCCGCCGCTGTCGCCCGGCTCGGCGCAGACGTTGGTCCGGATCAGCCCGGAGACGACGTCCCCGCCGCCGTAGTTGACGGTGGCGTTGAGCGCGGTCACCGAGCCGCTGTGGATGCCGGTGGTGGAGCCGCGGCGGGTCACCGACATGCCGACGGTGGCGTTGGCGGCGCTGGTGATGTCCTGGCTGCCGACCGCGCCGGGGTGGGCGAGGGAGGCGTTGTCGTACCGGACGATGCCGTAGTCGTTGCCCGGGAAGCTGGAGCCGACCGTCGGGCCGATGCTGGTGGTGTGCGCGGAGCTGGTGTACCAGGTGCCGGCGCCGTCGGTGCAGTGGCCGGCGGTCAGGAAGTAGTACGTGGAGCCGCTGCGCACGTTGAAGCCCAGGGAGCAGCGCCAGCTGCTGGCGTAGATGGCGTCACCGCCGGCGAGCAGCTTGGAGAAGCGGCCGCGGGTCCGCTCGACCTTGATGGCGCCGGCGTCGGCCCCGGCCTCCCGCTTGATCCGGGCGATGTCCCCGGCCGAGACGCGGGAGTCGGCCAGCACCACGAGCGTGCCGGTGGCGGGGTCGGTGTGCCAGGCGGTGCCGGCGACGTCGGCGCGCTGGACCGACGCGCCGGCCGCGGCCAGCCGCTCGGGTCCGTAGCCGGCGCCCTGGTCCGCGCTCGCGGTGGCCGGGGCGGCGAGGGCGGCGCAGGCGGCGAGTCCGGTGGCGAGGGCCGCCAGCCGGGTGGGGGTGATGCGCTTGATCCTCACTTTTCGTTCCTCCCAGGGGGGATCGGGGGCCGCAGTGGGGTTACGGGGGCCCGGTGAGGCGCAGTCAGGGGGGTTCGGGTGACGGAATGCCGTGCCCCTGACAAGCGCTGCTCGGGAGTGTGGTGGTGCCGGTGGGCGGTCGCAAGGGCGCCTTTCGGCCGTCGCCCGCCCGCCTCGGCGGGGCGCGCCAGGACGCCGCCGGGGGGCGGGACGGGGCGGATGAGGCGGTCCGAGCGGCGCGCGGGGCGACGGCGCCCGGCGCCGGGAACGGCCGGAATTCGACCTTCCGGGTACCCGGCGGGGGCCGGCCGGGCTGAGGGGGCGTCAGGAGCCGTCATGCCGCACTGACTGCCCCGTACGACCGGCCGGCTATCGGGGAGTAGGCCGGACGGACCTCCCGCACGCCCGGCCCCGGCGGCTCAGCAGCCGCAGTCGCAGCCACCGCAGTCGCAGCAGTCACAGCCGTCGCAGCAGCAGCCGTCACAGCTCGGGCAGTCGCAGCCGTTGCACCCGTCGCAGCCGTCGCACCACGGGTCCCGCCGCTTGCGGGACCAGGGGCCGTCGTGCTCGGTGCAGCACATCTGGCAGGTGCAGAAGAGCCCGAGGAAGGCCGCACAGCCGGCGATCAGCCCGCGCGGCGGCTTGTGCCTGCCGGGCCCGCCCGGGCCGCCCGGCCCGAAGGGGCCGCCGGGACCCCCGGGGTGGCCGGGCGGCGGCGGCAGCAGCGGACTGCCCGGGACGTACGGGTTCTCGTACGGGGTCTTGTACGGGTTGCCGTCGTTCGCCGGGGCCCCGGCGCCGTGCCCGCAGCTGCTCGTCCCGAAGGCCCGGTCCACCGAGTTGCGCAGCTCGTGCACCAGGAGCAGGTGGGCCAGCCCCCGGTCGGCGAACTCGACCTCCCGCAGCGCCAGCCGGATCCCGTGCAGCGCGTCGTCGCACAGCCGGCGGGCTTCCACCAGGGAGGTTCCGGTCGCGGTGAGCGGGTTCCAGGCGCCCGCGAGGGCGTCTGCGGACCGGTCCTCGACCGCGTCGAGCAGGTGCGCGAGCCGGCCGAAGAGCGCGCCGGCCTCGGCCAGCGGCCGGGCGTTGCCGGGCCGGCCGGCCAGGACCGCGGTATGGGCGAAGGCCGCCGCGGTCGCGGTCTCGGTGGGCTCGGTGACGGTGAGGATCGGCGTGCCGATCCCGGCCAGCGCCTCCAGGGCGCCCTGCCGGTCCACGGCGTCCACCAGCAGCGCGGTGTCGAAACCGACGGAGGCCCCGGTGCGGGCCCCGGCCCGGTCCCAGCCGCGGGCCACCGTACGGGCGGCCAGCGCGAGCGGGGCGCGGGCCAACAGCCCGTCCCGGTCGGCCACGTGGTCCCGGACCTTCGCCGAGGCCAGCACCAGCGAGACGGCCGCCGCGAGCCGCGCGCCCTCACCCCGGGCCACCGGCGCGGTGCGCATCCCGCGCAGCGGGCAGGGCCCGGCGGTGCGCCGGTCGGCGGGGCCGGTGCCGGCCTGAGCCTCCGTCAGGACGGAGGCCAGCAGGCCGTCGTAGTTGGTGACGATGCGGGCGAGCTGGCCGTGGTCCCCGCGAAGTGCCAGGCAGAGCCCACAGAGATGGGCCATCCACTCGCCCTTGTACCGCTCGCCCAGCCGGTGCGTGCATGGCCTGACTATTCCGAACACGCCGGTCCCCCCGTGCATCGATCGCGTGTGCCGGGGCATCCTACCGACCTGGTTCCTTCACCCGTACGCACGCTTCGTCACCCGTACGGAGCGATGCATCGTATTTTCACTCAGTCAGCAGTCGTAGCCACGAAGATCCTTGACGGGACACCGGGCGTTCTGCACCAGAACCGTCACGAAACCCCTGCGCGGTGCCTATCCACTTGGCGCGCTGTCAGCATCATGGACGACGATAGGGATGCGGAACCAAGAACTGACCGCGGTGAAAGGAGGCGTCCATGGGTTCGGTGCGCAAGGCGAGTGCCTGGCTGGGACTTGTCGAGGACAGCGACGACGAGCGTTACTACGACGACGAGTACGCCCAGGAGTCGGCGGCCGGTGGCGACCAGTGGGTCACCGACCCGCGCGTGAAGGTGGTCTCCGACTCTGCCGTCGAGCAGGGCCGCCGGATCGCCACGGTCACCCCGGACGGCTTCCGGGACGCCCGGGGCATCGGCGAGCTGTTCCGGGACGGCGTCCCGGTCATCGTCAACCTCTCCTCCATGGACCCCACCGACGCCAAGCGCGTGGTGGACTTCGCGGCCGGTCTGACCTTCGGACTGCGCGGCTCCATCGAGCGCGTGGCGACCCGGGTCTTCTTGCTGACCCCCGCCGACACCCAGATCGTCAGCGGCGAGGGCGGCCGGGCCGCCGACGGCTTCTTCAACCAGAGCTGACCGCGGGGGCACCTCCCCAGGGCCCCCGCCCGTCCGCCCGGCGGCTTACCGGAAGGCGTCCAGCCCGGTGAGCGCCTTGCCCAGCACGAGCTGGTGCATCTCGACCGTGCCCTCGTAGGTGAGCACGGACTCCAGGTTGGTCGCGTGGCGCATGACGGGGTACTCGAGCGAGATGCCGTTGGCGCCCAGGATCGTGCGCGCGGTGCGGCAGATCTCGATGGCCTCGCGGACGTTGTTCAGCTTGCCGAAGCTGACCTGCTCCGGGCGCAGCCGCCCGGCGTCCATGCGGGTGCCCAGGTGATGGGCGAGCAGGACGCCCTTGTGCAGTTCCACCGCCATGTCGGCGAGCTTGGCCTGGGTGAGCTGGAAGCCGCCGATCGGCTTGCCGAACTGCTCACGGGTGCGGGCGTACTCCAGCGCCGCCTCGAAGCTGGCGCGGGCGGCGCCCATCGAGCCCCAGACGATCCCGTACCGGGCGTGGCTCAGGCAGCTCAGCGGCCCGCCGAGCCCCTTGGCGCCGGGCAGCAGCGCATCGGCCGGCAGCCGCACCTCGTCCATGACCAGCTCGCTGGTGACCGAGGCGCGCAGCGACCACTTGTGCTTGATCTCGGGGGCCGAGAAGCCGGGGCTGTCGGTGGGCACGGCGAAGCCGCGGATGCCCTCGTCGGTCTGGGCCCAGACCACCGCGACCGCGGCCACCGAGCCGTTGGTGATCCACATCTTGCGGCCGGTCAGCACCCAGTCGGTGCCGTCCTTCTTGGCGTACGTCCGCATGCCCGCGGGGTCGGAGCCGTGGTCGGGCTCGGTCAGGCCGAAGCAGCCGATCAGCTCGCCGGCGGCCATGCCGGGCAGCCAGCGCTGCTTCTGCTCCTCGGTGCCGTACTTCCAGATCGCGTACATGGCCAGCGAACCCTGGACGGAGACCAGCGAGCGGATCCCGGAGTCGGCGGCCTCCAGCTCCAGGCAGGCCAGGCCGTACTGGACGGCGCTCGCGCCGGCGCAGCCGTACCCCTCCAGCGACATCCCGAGCGCGCCGATGGCGCCGAGCTCGCGGGCCAGCTCGCGGATGCCGGGCAGTTCGCCGCTCTCGTACCACTGGGCGACGTGCGGCAGGACGCGGTCGGCGGCCCAGGAGCGGACCGTGTCGCGCACGGCCAGGTCCTCGGGGCCGAGCAGGTCGTCGATGCCGAGGGGGTCGGCGGGGTCGAAGGGCGGCAGTGCGGACACGAGGGGCCTCCGGCGGGCGCGGTCGACGGGCGCGGGAAAACTAGCAGTGGGAGTTTTTGATCCCGGCGCCGACGTTACGACTCAGGGTGCCGCGCGTCCAGACCCGGCCGGCTCGACCGTGCTGTGGCGCGCGGCGGGCGCCGGTACCCGGACCCGGCGCGGCCGGGCGGCGCTCTCGCCGCCCGGCTGGGCGGGCAGCGTCACCGTACCGGTCCCGGTGGGGGCCCCGGCGGCCGCCTCCTCCTCGGCGGCCGCGCAGTCCATGACCTTGGGCAGGCGCAGCGCGGCGAGCGCGCCGAGCAGCAGCAGTCCGGCGCTGACGAAGAGGGTGACGTGCAGTCCGTGCACGAAGGCGCTCCGGGCCGCGTGGTAGAGGGACTGCCCCGGGCCGCCGCCGAGCGCGGCGGCGATCTGGTAGGCCTCGCCGAGCGAGTGGGCGGCGCCCGCGCTGTCGGCGGCGGGCACGCCGGGGACGTGTGCGAGGCCCGGCGCGTAGGCGGCGTTCATCACGCTGCCGAGCAGGGCGATGCCCATGCCGGCGCCGAGCTGGTAGGAGGTCTCGCCGATCGCCGCGGCGCCGCCGGCCTGCGCCACCGGGGCCTCGCTGAGCATCGACTCGTACGCGCCGAAGAGCGTGCTCTGCAGGCCGAAGCCGAGCAGGACGAAACCGGCGGTGAGCAGGGCGGGCCGGTCGTGCTGGCCCATGAGGGTCAGGCAGAGCACGGCGAGGGCGGTCAGCACGAAGCCGAGCGAGACCATCGCGCGCGGGCCGATCCGGTGCAGCGTGTACGACCCGCTCGCCCCGGCGGCCATCGCCGCGAAGGTCAGCGGCAGCAGCCGCAGGCCGGTCTCCAGCGGGCTGAGCCCCAGCACCAGCTGGAGGTACTGGACGGCGATCAGCTCCAGGCCGACCAGCGCCAGCATGGCCAGGACGATGCAGCCGACGGAGGTGGCGAAGGTCGGCCGGGAGAACATCCGGATGTCGATCAGCGGGTCGGCCCGCCGCTTCTGCCGCCGTACGAAGAGCACCAGCAGCAGGGTGCCGAGCAGCAGCGGGGCCAGGGTCCGGAGGCCGAGGACGTCCTCGCCGGCGCCGACCCGCTTGACGCCGAGGACCAGGCCGAGGATGCCGGCCGCGGCCATCAGCGCGCCGAGCACGTCCCAGGGGCCGTGACCGGTGCCGCGCGACTCGGGCAGCAGCCAGCGGGCGGCCGGCAGCAGCAGCGCCATCAGCGGGATGTTGATGAGGAAGACCGAGCCCCACCAGAAGTTCTCGACCAGGAAGCCGCCGAGCACCGGGCCGGTGGCGGCGCCGACCGCGGCGACCGCGGTCCAGATGCCGATGGCCGTCGCCCGCTCGCGGCGGTCGGGGAAGACCTGCCGGATGATCGAGAGGGTGGCCGGCATGATCATGGCCCCGCCGATGCCGAGCAGCACCCGGGCCGCGATCAGCACCTGGGCGGTGGCCGCCAGGGCCGCGACCGCCGAGGCCACGCCGAAGAGGGCGTAGCCGAGGAGCAGCACGCGGCGGCGGCCGACCCGGTCGCCGAGGGTGCCGAAGAGGATCAGGAGCGAGGCGCAGACCAGCGGGTAGGCGTCGACGATCCAGAGCAGTTCGATGGAGCCGGGGCGCAGGTCCGAGGTCACCGCGGGCACGGCCACGTGCAGGATGGTGGCGTCCAGGGCCACCAGGACCAGGCTGACGCAGAGGACGAGCAGGACGACCCAGCGGTTGGCCCCGCCGGAGGCCGTGACCAGCCGCTGCCAGGGGGAGGCCGTCCGTTCCCGGACCGTGTTCGTCCCTGACATGTACGTACCTCCCAGGTGATCCCTCGCACTCGGCGGACCAGCGGTGGACTCTGGTGCCTCGTGGCCGCGGTCTGCCACGGCGTCCTTCGGGGTCCGGCATCGACTGGCGAGTGAACCGACAGCGTACGCGAGTTCGGCTGTGGATCACGTGGTCAAGCTCTCACCCCTCCGGACGCCGCGGTGTGGCGTGCGCCACTCGCCTCCCCCGCGTACCCGCTCGGTGACGGCCCGTACCGCTTCGCCGCCACCGATAATCATGCCCGTGACCGATCTTGCTCCGCCCGCACCGCCGCACCCCTTCCGCAGCCGGACCGCCGGCGCCCTGCGCCGCGCCGCCCCCGCACTGGCCGCCTTCGCGGCCGTCCGGCTGCTGGGCCTGGCAGCGCTGGCGGTGTGGGGGCTGGCCGCCGGCAGCAGTCCGCACCACCTGCTCGCCGAGCGCTGGGACTCGCTCTGGTACACCCGGGTCGCCGAGCTGGGCTACGGGTACGAGGTGGTGCTGCCCAACGGCGACGTCCATTCGAACCTGGCGTTCTTCCCGCTGCTGCCCTGGCTGGAGCGGGGGCTGGCGGCGCTGACCCCGCTCTCCGCCGCGGACGCGGGACTGCTGGTGGCCTGGCTGGCCTCGCTGGCGGCGGCCTGGGGGATCTTCGCGGTCACGGACCTGCGGTACGGGCGCCGGGCCGGGGTGTGCGCCGCCGTGCTGTGGGGCGCCCTGCCGGTGGGCGTGGTGCAGTCCATGGCGTACAGCGAGTCCCTGTTCACGGCGCTGGCGGCCTGGTCCCTGTACGCCGTGCTGACCGGGCGCTGGGTGACCGCGGGGCTGCTGGCCTCGCTCGCCGGGCTGACCCGGCCGGTGGGCGCGGCCGTGGTGGCCGCCCTGTGGGTGGGCGCGCTGCTGGCCCGGCGGGCCGGGGACCGGTCCTGGCGGCCGGTGGCCGGGGCGCTGCTGGCCCCGCTGGGCGCGGCCGGGTACGTGCTGTGGGTGGGGCGGCGCACCGGCGGGGGGCTGCTGGGCTACCTGAAGGTGCAGGGCGGCTGGGGCAACGGCTTCGACGGGGGCCTGGCCTTCGCCCGCTTCATCGGGGGTCGGCTGGCCTCGCCCGCGTTCGCGGCCGGGATCGGGCTGATCCTGGGGGTGGCCCTGGTGCTGTGGCTGTACCGGCTGGGCTTCCGGGACCGGCAGCCGGCGCCCCTGCTGGTGTACTGCGGGATCGTGGTGGCGCTGGCGCTGTGCGCCTCGGGGTACTTCGGGTCCAAGCCGCGGCTGCTGCTGCCCGCCTTCCCGCTGCTGCTGCCGGTGGCGGTGGCGCTGGCCCGGTGGCGCACCTCGCGGGCGGTGGCGGTACTGGCCGTGGCGGCGACCGTCGCCGCGGTCTACGGGGCGTTCTGGCTGAACGGCTCGGGGCCGCCCTGAGCCCGTCCGGGGCGGCCCGCCCGGCGGCGGCCGTGACCGGAGCGTGACCGGGAGCGGCGTGGCGGAGCCTTGAATTCCGCCTCTTTCCGGGTAATGGGATTTCCGACTCGAATAAAGTCCCAGTAAGAGTCGAGACGAATTCCAGATGATTCGATCAAGCCGGGTCGCGGCAATCGCGGATTGCCGGGAATAACTCCCCGAATGAGACCTACTCCACATCACATGGTCATCACAAACCCAGCGATTCGGCCGGGCCGGGCAGCCACGCGCGGTAACGTCGATTGAGTGCGTACCGACCGAATCTTCACCCGTCTGGACCGGGTCTTCGCCCGGCTGGACCGTGAACCCGAACGGCCAGCTCATCTGCAAGTTCCGCAGATGAGCCGGCACCGTATGGTGCTGTTCGGAGCCACCCTCGCCTTCTACCTCGCGATCGTGGTGGGGGTGCTGACCACGTCCTGGCTGGTCCGGCTGGACTGGCAGGTCATGTTCTTCCGGCCCTACGAGCAGTGGCCGCAGCTGCACGCCTTCCTGGACTACTACGTGGTCCTGGGCCAGCGCGGACCCACCGCCGTGATGGTCGCCGCCTGGCTCGGCTGGCGCTCCTGGCGCCAGCACACCCTGCGCCCGCTGATCACCCTCGGCGTGGCACTGCTGCTGCTGAACGCCACGGTGGGCGCCGTGAAGCTCGGCCTCGGCCGGCTCGGTCCGCACTACGCCACCCAGATCGGCTCCGCCGAGCTCTTCGCCGGCGGCGATATATTCCCTTCCGGTCACACCGCCAACGCCGTCGTGACCTGGGGCATCCTCGCCTACCTGGCCTCCACCGTCCGCACCCGGCGCAACCTGTCGGTGCTCTCCGCGGTGGTCGCCCTCGGCGTCGGCGCCACCACCGTCTACCTCGGCACGCACTGGCTGAGCGACGTCCTGCTGGGCTGGGCCGCCGGTCTGCTGATCCTGCTGGCGCTGCCCTGGTTCGAGCCGCTGATCGCCGGCATAGAGGCCAAGGTCTTCGCCGTCCGCGAGGTCCTGCGGGCCCGCCGCCGCAGCGCCGCCCCGGTGCCCGTACCGGTCGGACCGGCCTCGGCGCCCGCCCGGGTGTTCGTACCGCGGTCCCCGGCCGGCGCCGAGGAGGAGCCGGCCCGGGAGACCGTGCCGGCCGCGCACACGCCCCGGCCGGCCGTGCACCTCACGCCGCCGCGCCCGCACCTCATCCGCTCCGAGCGCACCCCGGCCACCCCGGCCGGCAGCCGCCGCCCGGCGCACGCCGAGCGCGCCGCCCGGGGGCCGGCCGCCCGGCCCGTCACCGGCGGCTGACCGGCCGGCACGCACACCGGCGCCCGGTCCGGCACGCACACCGGGACCGTGCGACTGATCGAACGTCAGGGCCGCCCATCAGGTGATATGCCTGGGGGCGGCCCTGACGTTCGTCCATCCCGGGTCACGCTTGTGTCACAGAACGTCGACAGCGTTCCGGCCCGCGGCGGCCGCCGCCCGCTCTTCCCGCACTCCGCGCATTTCTCTTTTCCGGGCCCCGTCCGGCAGTTCCGCCCGGGCCGCCGGACGGCACCCCCGAATTCCCCGCGGGCCGTTCCGAATTGCCCCGTCGCGTTTCCGTGTCCGGGCCCCGTTCACCTGGCTGACGTTCCATCGAATGTCCACGTTTCCTCCACAGGCGCGACTACCGTGCGGCGCCCGTACCGTCCGCGCGGCGCGGCGGTGCCGAGCGCTCCGTCGCCCGCCCCAGCAGATCGCGGGCCGCGCCGATCCGGGCGACCAGCTCCGGCGGTTCCAGCACCTCGAACTCGACGCCCAGCATCAGCACGTGGATGACCAGGAGGTCCAGGCTGGCGCCCCCGGTCCGCAGCAGGGTGGTGCCGCCCGGCTCGGCCTCCAGGACCCCGTCCGAGGGCGAGACCGCCGACACCGCCTCCTCCGGGGCGCAGTGCAGGCGCAGCACGGCCTGCTGGGCGTACGCGCCCTGCGAGACGCCCTTGGACACGTAGCCGGCCAGGTCCTCGGCGGGGCCCGGACGCGGGGCGAACCGCGGCCCGTGCGGGGGCCGGGGCTCGATCCGGTCGGCCCGGAAGGTCCGCCAGTCCGCCCGGTCCACGTCCCAGGCCACCAGGTACCAGCGGCGTTCGGTGCACACCAGCCGGAAGGGCTCGACGGTGCGTCGGCTGGAGTCGCCGTTGTGGTCCCGGTAGGCGAACCGCAACCGCTCGCCGTCCCGGCAGACCGCCGCCAGCTCGGTCAGCACCGAGGCGTCGACGGTGGCCCGGGCCGGACCCCGCAGCATCGGGACGGTGAACTCGTTCAGGGCCGAGACCCGGCGCCGCAGCCGGCCGGGCAGTACCTGTTCCAGCTTGGCCAGGGCCCGTACGGACGCCTCGCCGATGCCCTCCACGCCGTTGCCGGCGGCGGTCCGCAGGCCCACCGCGACCGCCACCGCCTCGTCGTCGTCCAGCAGCAGCGGCGGCAGCTCGGCACCCGCCCCCAGCTGGTAGCCGCCGCCGGTGCCGGGACTGGCGTTGACCGGGTAGCCGAGCTCGCGCAGCCGGTCCACGTCCCGGCGGACCGTGCGCGCGGTGACGCCCAGGCGTTCCGCCAGGTCGGCGCCGGTCCATTCGCGGTGCGCCTGGAGGAGGGAGAGCAGGCGCAGCAGTCGTGCGGAGGTCTCGAGCATGCGCCGAGTCTGCCAGCGCCCGGGGCGACCACCCTCACCCGCGCCCCGGCCCGGAACCGGCCGCCGGCCGCACCGAGCCCGCCGGCCCGGGCGCAGGTACCGGCTTCGGGGCGGGCCGGGACGGCGCAGGCACCGGGGCGGGCGGCGAGGACGGGAGGACCGACGGCGCGGGCGACGGCGCTCGCGGAGGAACGCCCGACGGGGCAGGCGAAGGTGCCCGCGGAGGAACGGCCGAAGGGACGGCCGACGGCACCGGCGACGGAACGGACGGCGGCACAGGGACGGGGACCGGCGAGGGCGCGGGGACCGGCGAGGGCGCCGGCTGGGCCGGGAGCTTCAGGATCCAGCCCACCACCAGCCGCCCCGGCCGGTCCCCCAGCAGCTCACGGTTGGCCTGGTACAGCGCCTGCCAGCCGCCCTTGACCCCGCAGGCGCGGGCGATCGCCGTCAGGGTGTCCCCCGCCCGCACCACGTACGCCCGCCCGGCCAGCCCGTACCGCTTCGCGCAGAGCGGCCAGGCCCCCCAGCCCTGCACCGGCAGCACCGCCTCGGCGACCCGGATCTGCTGCTCGCGGGTGGCCAGGTCGGCCCGCGGGGCCAGCAGCAGCCCGCCGTGCCGCTCCCAGGTCGGCTGCCAGAACTGCAGGCCCCCGTAGAAGCCGTTGCCGGTGTTGATGTTCCAGCGGCCGCTGGACTCGCAGTCGGCCAGGCAGTCCCACGGCCAGGTGCCGCCGGGCCCGCAGTCGCCCGGCCCGCTGCCGATGATCCCCTCCGAGCCGACGTGCGCGGCCCCGGCCGGCCCCGGGGCGGGCGGCGGCGGCGCCACCGCCCGGGCCGGCCCGGCCGTCGTCGGGAGGAGGGCCAGCACGGCGGCGGCCACGAGGGCGACCGGCCAGTTCCGCAGGTGGGGCATCGGATCACGCTAGGCGTGCGGGGCCGGCCGGCCCGGGGTGCCGCGCGCGGGCGTGCGCCCGACCCACCCGGTCGGCCGACGGCCCGGACCGCCCCGGGGGCGGCGGCCGCGCCGGGCCCCCGCCGGAGGCGACCGCCCGCCCCCCGACCCGGGCAGCTTCGAGCGCCAACTACTCCACAACGGACAGGAATTGGCACGAAGGAACAGCAGGTGGCGACCGGTTCACCCCTCTGGGCCCCCGGTTCGATTCCGTTCCCCCGGACGGCGTGACCCCGGCCGCGGATCCCCCGTTGAGCCCCGGAGAGCCGGGAACCGCCCGGCCCAGCACGTCTAGTCCGAGGAGTCACCCCGTGCCGCGCATGCTCGACGTCAGCGATGACGTACGCGCCGAGATCGGCGACGAAGAAGCCGACCTGCTGCTCCGCGGCGAGACCGCGCCCGGCAGCTACGACTGCACGTCCTGCCGCACCCCCGGGGACTCCGAGCGGGAACGCACCAGCACCGTGCTGTTCGTCGGCGACGAGACCGCCGTCCTCGCCTTCGCCCACGCCGCCTGCATCCCCTCCCAGGTGGTGGCGGTCTCCGAGGAGCAGCTGCAGGGCGCCGTCCGCAGCATCACCGGGGACGCCCCCGGCACCGAGCCGCTCGCCGTCCCCGAGAGCGTGCCGGGCGGCCAGGCCGTCCTCGGCATCACCAGCGGCCTGGTCCTGATCAACGGCGAGCTGTACCCGGCGCTGGTCGTGGAGCCGACCGCGCCGATCGCCCGCCCCGGCACCACCGGCCCCGGCGACGACTTCCTGCCGCTGCTGATCGAGCAGGGCTTCGTCCCGGTCACCGACATGGGCTCGGTGCCCTCCGTGCTGTCCGGCTGGTCCGTGCTGCTCGCCATGGGCCAGCTGCACGCCGTCCTGCAGCCGGCGGCCGGCGGCGGCAACCCGGTCGCCTGGTGGCAGGCCCACCAGGCGCTGCCGGTCACCGAGGGCTGGCGGGCCGCGGCCAACCGCAACCAGAAGGTCCTGGTGTACGCCGCCCCGGTGGGCTCGATCGGCCAGCAGCCGCGCGAGGACCTGCTGCGCGACGCGCTGGACAAGGCGGCCGCCTCCGGGCTGCTGGTCGCCGCGATGATGCCGCTCGCCGGCACCTGACGGGCCCCCGGCCCACCGGGCCGGACCCGCCCCACCCGACTCCCCCGGTCGCCCCGACCCGGCTCTCCCCCCGCCCCGGTCGGCGGAGCGTACGGGCCGGGGGAGCCATGCGCCGGGGGTACGCGGACCGGTCCGCGTACCCCCGGCCATCTGCGTTTTCTCCCGTACCGCCCGCATCCGTGCGGGTATCGGGGTCGTTGGCACGACGTGCACTCATACGACGCCATGCGCCCGCAGAGCTACCAGAGCCACATCCCCGCCATGCGCCCCGCGCACGCCCGGGAGGTCCACGGCAGCTCGCACACCCCGATCTACGACGCCCTGTGCTCGGAGTACCAGCGGGCCTTCCGGGCCCTGCCGGGGGACCGTTCGGGCGAGGAGGACCTCGGGTTCGCCGGCTTCGGAGCGCTCACCACCGGCGGTCTCTCGGGCGGCTACGGCGACCCCTGGCAGTCCTGGACCTGGGTCGCCGACCGGCCCGCGGAGCCGTCCTGGCAGGTCCCGTCGTACGCCGGCCACGGCGGCCACCAGCCGGCCGCCCCCGGATACGGCGGCGGGCGGCCGCACCACACCGGGACGCACGTCCCGGCGGCACTGCCGCCCGCTCCGCGCCGGGGCTTCTGACCCCGGCGCCGCCTACTTCTTCTTGGAGCGCTTCTCGCGCACCCGGACCGAGATATGGATCGGGGTGCCCTCGAAGCCGAACTCCTCGCGCAGCCGGCGCTCGATGAAGCGGCGGTAGCCGGCCTCCAGGAAGCCGGAGGCGAAGAGCACGAACCGCGGCGGCTTGGTGCCCGCCTGGGTGCCGAACAGGATGCGCGGCTGCTTGCCGCCGCGGATCGGGTGCGGGTGGGCGGCGACGATCTCACCGAGGAAGGCGTTCAGGCGCCCGGTGGGCACCCGGGTCTCCCAGCCCGCCAGCGCCGTCTCGATCGCCGGGACCAGCTTCTCCATGTGGCGGCCGGTCATGGCCGAGACGTTGACGCGGGGGGCCCAGGCCACCTGCTGCATCTCGGTCTCGATCTCGCGCTCGAGGTAGTAGCGGCGCTCCTCGTCGAGCTGGTCCCACTTGTTGTAGGCGATGACGATGGCGCGGCCGGCCTCGACGGCCATGGTGATGATGCGCTGGTCCTGGACGCTGATCTTCTCGCTCGTGTCGATCAGGATGACCGCGACCTCCGCCTTCTCGACGGCGGCGGCGGTGCGCAGCGAGGCGTAGTAGTCCGAGCCGGTCTGGAGGTGCACCTTCTTGCGGATGCCCGCGGTGTCCACGAACTTCCAGGTGACGCCGCCGAGCTCGATCAGCTCGTCGACCGGGTCGCGGGTGGTGCCGGCGAGCTCGTTGACGACCACGCGCTCCTCGCGGGCCACCTTGTTGAGCAGCGAGGACTTGCCGACGTTCGGGCGGCCGATCAGGGCGATCCGGCGGGGGCCGCCGAGGGCGGCGCCGAAGGTCTGCGCCGGGGCCTCCGGCAGCACCTCCAGGACGGCGTCGAGCATGTCGCCGGTGCCGCGGCCGTGCAGGGAGGAGACCGGGTACGGCATGCCGAGGCCCAGGGACCACAGGGCGGCCGCGTCGGCCTCGCCGCTCTGGCCGTCGACCTTGTTGGCGCAGAGCACGACGGGCTTGCCGGCCCGGCGCAGCAGCTTGACGACGGCCTCGTCGGTGTCGGTGGCGCCGACCTTGGCGTCGACGACGAAGACGCAGGCGTCGGCGGCCTCGATGGCGTACTCCGCCTGGGCGGCGACGGAGGCGTCCAGGCCCAGGACGTCCTGCTCCCAGCCGCCGGTGTCGACGACCTTGAAGCGGCGGCCGGCCCATTCGGCCTCGTAGGTGACACGGTCGCGGGTGACGCCCGGCTTGTCCTCGACGACCGCCTCGCGGCGGCCGATGATGCGGTTCACCAGGGTCGACTTGCCGACGTTGGGCCGGCCGACGACGGCGAGGACGGGGAGCGGGCCGTGGCCGGCCTCCTCGATGGCGCCCTCGACGTCCTCGATGTCGAAGCCCTCTTCGGCCGCGAGCTCCATGAACTCCGCGTACTCGGCGTCGCCGAGCGCTCCGTGGTCGTGCTGGTCGTTCATGAAGTCCGTTCCTCGTCGTTCGTGGTGGTCGGTGGCACCCGCGTTCCCGCGGGCCCACTACTGGTTCAGTCTCGCTCAGCGCCCGGTCAGGCGCTTGGCGTCGGCCAGGTGCGCCGTGAGGTGCTTCTGGATGCGTACGGTGGCCTCGTCGAGGGCCGTGCGGGTGCGCCGGCCACTCCCGTCCCCGGCCTCGAAGGCCTCGCCGAAGACGATGTCGATGCGGCTCTTGAGCGGCGGCAGCGCCTTGACCAGGCGGCCCCGGCGCTCGCTGCTGCCCAGCACCGCGACCGGCACGATGGGCGCACCGGATCGTACGGCGAAATAGGCCAGCCCCGCGCGCAGCGAGGCGAAGTCCCCCTCGCCGCGGGTGCCCTCCGGGAAGATCCCGAGCACGCCGCCGTCGGTGAGGACCTGGAGCGCCGCGGTGATCGCGGTGCGGTCCGCGCCGCTGCGGTCGACCTTGACCTGGCCGATGCCCTCCAGGAACGGGCCCAGCGGGCCGACGAACGCTTCCTTCTTGATCAGGAAGTGCACCGGCCGGGGCGCGGTCCCCATGAGCATGGGCCCGTCGATGTTGTGGGCGTGGTTGACGGCCAGGATCACCGGGCCGGCGGCCGGCACCCGCCAGGCACCGAGCACCCGGGGCTTCCACAGCCCGTACATCAGCCCGATGCCGATCCGGCGACCGACGGCCGCACCCCGCAGGGCGGGAGCCTTGGTCACTTCGCCGCCCGCTTCTCCTCGACGAGCGTGACGACGCACTCGATGACCTGGTCCAGGGTGAGGTCGGTGGTGTCGACCTCGACCGCGTCGTCCGCCTTGGCCAGCGGGGAGGTCTTGCGACCGGAGTCCGCGGCGTCGCGCTGGATCAGCGCCGCCTTGGTGGCGGCCAGGTCGGTCGCCTCCTTGCCCTTGAGCTCGCCGGAGCGGCGGGCGGCGCGGGCCTCGGCGGAGGCGGTCAGGAAGACCTTCAGGTCGGCGTCGGGCAGCACGGTCGTGCCGATGTCCCGGCCCTCGACCACGATGCCCTCGGGGGCCTGGGCGGCGATGGTGCGCTGCAGCTCGGTGATGAGCGAGCGCACCTCCGGGACCGCGCTGACCGCGCTGACCTTGGAGGTGACCTCCTGGGTGCGGATCGGACCGGCGGCGTCCAGGCCGTCCACCGTGATGGTGGGGGCGGCCGGGTCGGTGCCCGAGACGATGGACGGCTTGCCCGCGGCGGTCGCGATCGCGTGCGGGTCGGTCACGTCCACGCCGTTGGTGAGCATCCACCAGGTGATCGCGCGGTACTGGGCGCCGGTGTCGAGGTAGCGCAGCCCGAGCTTGGCCGCGACGGCCTTGGAGGTGCTGGACTTGCCCGTGCCGGAGGGACCGTCGATGGCGACGATCACGGCGGACGAAGCGGTTTCCACGGTGTCTGGCACCTTCCTGCTGCGGCGAGCGGTTTGCGGGCGCGCGAAAACGCCCCTCTCCAAGGTTACCGGCCTGCCGGGCGGGCCGACGCCCTACTGCTGCCGCAGGGCCCAGCCGCGCTCGCGCAGGGTCGCCGTCAGGGCCGCGACGGCCCGGGGCTCGACCATCAGCTGGACGTGGCCGGCCTGCTGGCCGGAGGCGTGTTCGATACGCACGTCCTCGATGTTGACCCCGGCCGCGCCGGCGTCGGCGAAGATCCGGGCCAGCTCGCCCGGCTGGTCGCTGATGAGCACCGCCACGGTCTCGTACGCGGTGGGGGCCTGGCCGTGCTTGCCCGGCACCCGCTCCCGGCCGGCGTTGCCGCGCCGCAGCACGTCCTCGATGCCGGCGGCGCCGCCGCGGCGCTTGTCCTCGTCGGCGGACTGGAGGGCGCGCAGCGCCTGCACGGTCTCGTCGAGGTCCGCGGCGATCCCGGAGAGCACGTCGGCGACCGGCCCCGGGTTGGCCGACAGGATGTCCACCCACATCCGGGGGTCGGAGGCGGCGATCCGGGTCACGTCCCTTATCCCGCCGCCGCACAGCCGCACGGCGGTCTCGTCGGCGCTCTCCAGCCGCGCGGCGACCATGCTGGACACCAGCTGGGGGGTGTGCGAGACCAGCGCCACCGCCCGGTCGTGGGCGTCGGCGTCCATCACCACGGGCACCGCCCGGCACAGGGCCACCAGCTCCAGCGCGAGGTTCAGCACCTCGGTGTCGGTGTCCCGGGTGGGCGTGAGCACCCAGGGGCGCCCCTCGAAGAGGTCGGCGGTGGCGGCCAGCGGCCCGGACCGCTCCTTCCCGGCCATCGGGTGCGTCCCGATGTACGCCGCGAGGTCGAGCCCCAGCGCCTCCAGCTCCCGCCGCGGCCCGCCCTTCACACTGGCCACGTCGACGTACGCGCGCGCCACGCCCCGCCCGATCGCGTCGGCGAGCGCGGCGGCCACGTGCGCCGGCGGCACCGCCACGATCGCCAGGTCGACCGGCCCGCCCGGCACCTCGTCGGTCCCGGCGCCCAGGGCCGCGGCGGTCCGCGCGTTGGCCGGGTCGTGATCG
Source organism: Streptomyces sp. NPDC089919 (assembly GCF_040684615.1). Lineage (NCBI taxonomy): Bacteria > Bacillati > Actinomycetota > Actinomycetes > Kitasatosporales > Streptomycetaceae > Streptomyces > Streptomyces sp. NPDC089919. The sequence goes on along the minus strand of NZ_JBFBGK010000073.1, from coordinate 344 downwards.
GCCAGGTAGACGGTGACCCCGCGCCCGGCCAGCGCGAGCGCCGCGGAGGTGCCGATGAGTCCGGTTCCGATGACGACGGCGGTTCTCACGGGGCGCACTCCTAGATCGTTGGGCTGACACCCCCAGCGTAGTCAGCCGGTGACACCCGACGTGACCCCCGCCCGCCCTACGAGACGCCCGCCCCGCCGCCCACACCCGTCGACACGTGCCCGCGGGCGGTCGGGATGTGCGGGGAGCCGCTTGAACGGCTGTGGCAGGCTGGTCCGGAGGCAGGCCCGGGCCGGGGATGACCGCAGGTCACGGCGAAGCCGCTTGTCCCCGGGTTGGGCCTGCCGCAGGGCCTG
>NZ_JBFBGK010000072.1:0-45255 GCF_040684615.1 Streptomyces sp. NPDC089919 | reverse complement strand
TGCGGCGGCGGGGGCGCCCGCGGCCCCCCCGCGGCCCGCCGCCCCCCCCGCCCCGGCCCGGCCCCCACCGGGGCCGGGCGTCCCCACGAGCGCCGCGTCGCCGGGACCGGCCACCGCGCTCCCGCCCCACCTCCGGAAAGTCCATGCTCCGCCACGTACTCCGCAAGACCGTCGGCTGGCTCGCCATGATCGTGGTCGCCGCCAACGCCACCTACCTGCTCGCCGCCTGGTTCCTGGACCCCCGGTCCAACTACAAGGACACCCGGCCGGTCCGCAGCGCCGCCGAGATCGACCAGGCCCTGGCGCCGTACAACCTGGACCCGCGGGTGCCGCTCGGCGACCGGTGGTGGCACTGGTTCGCCGACGTCCTCCTGCGCTTCGACTGGGGGAAGTCGCCGGTCGGCGCCTCGGTCAACTCCGAGATCGGCTTCCGGGTCCTGGTCAGCGGCCAGCTGGTCACCCTCGCCACGCTCCTGTCGGTGCTCCTCGGGGTGGCCCTCGGCGTCTCCACCGCCTCCCGCCAGTACGGCTGGTGGGACCGCCTCACCCAGCTCGTCTCGGTGCTCCTCTTCAACGTCCCCACCGCCGTGGCCGCCCTGGCCGTGGTGCTCGCCGGGATCAGCCTCAACCAGAGCCTGGGACTGCGCTTCCTGTACGTGGCCGGGGAGAAGTCCCCGACCGTCGAAGGGGCCTGGCCTACCTTCGTCGACCGGCTCCAGCACCTCGCCCTGCCGACGCTGAGCCTGACCCTGCTGGGGTACGTCGGCTACCACCTGACCCAGCGCACGCTGCTGCTCGACGCCATCGGCTCGGACTACGTGCGCACCGCCCGCGCCACCGGACTGACCCGGGCCCGGGCCATCCGCCGGCACGCGCTGCGCGCCTCGCTGATCCCGACCGCCACCTCCGTGGCCTTCTCCGTACCCGCCGTCTTCACCGGCGCGGTCATCACCGAGACGGTCTTCGGCTGGAACGGCATGGGCCAGTACTTCGTCCAGACCATCAGCAAGAACGACGTGCACGGCACCGTGGCGGTGGCGGCCTTCGGCGCGGCCATGACGGCGATCGGCGCGATCCTCGCCGACATCGCCGTCGTCCTGCTCGACCCGAGGGTCCGGGTGCGCTGACATGACGCTCTACCTGCGGCGCTTCGCCCGCAACCGGGGCGCCCTGCTGGGCGTGGCGCTCTTCGTCCTGCTGGTGCTCTTCGCCCTCTTCGGCGGCGCCCTCACCGACTTCGTGCACACCGACGCGGACTTCACCGCCCTCACGCAACCACCGGGCGGCGTCCACCACTTCGGCACCAACCAGGGCGGCAACGACGTGTTCGCCGAGGCGGTGCACGGCCTCCAGCGCTCGCTGGTGATCGCCGTGAGCGTGTCCGCCCTGACGGTCGTGCTGGCCGCCGTGATCGGCGCGGGCGCCGCGTACTTCGGCGGCCGGGTGGAGAGGGCGACCCTGGCGGTCATCCACTTCCTGCTGGTGGTCCCGTCCTTCCTGATCCTCGCGCTGGTCTCGCACCGGCTCGCGGGGGACTGGCGGGCGCTGATCCTCGTCCTGACCGTCTTCGGCTGGATGACCACCGCCCGGGTGGTCTGGTCCCTGTCCACCTCGCTGCGCGAACGCGACTACGTGCTGGCCGCGGAGTTCATGGGGGTGCGCCCCTGGCGGATCGTGCTGCGGCACATCATCCCCAACCTGGGCTCCCTGCTGGTGGTCGACCTGACCCTCGGGGTGGTCGCCACCGTGCTCAGCGAGACGGCGCTGTCCTTCCTCGGCTTCGGCGTGCGCACCCCCGACGTGTCCCTGGGCACCATGCTCGCCGACGGCGCCGGCACCATCACCAGCGCGCCCTGGCTGTTCGCCTTCCCCGCCGGGCTGGTGGTCCTGCTCACCGTGTCGATGACGCTGGTGGGCGACGGACTGCGGGACGCCCTCGACCCCACCTCGGTATCGGCGGCCTCGGGAGGCGCACGATGACGTTCACCCTCACCCCCGCCCCCGAGTCGGCCCCGGCCGCCACCGGAGCGGCCCCCGTCCTGTCGGTACGGGACCTGGAGATCTCCTTCCCCTCCGAGGCCGGACCCGTCGCCGCGGTCCGCGGCGTGGACTTCGACCTGCTGCCCGGCCGGACGCTGGGCATCGTCGGCGAGTCCGGATCGGGCAAGTCCGCCACCGCGATGGGCATCATGGGGCTGCTGCCGCCCACCGCCCGCGTCTCGGGGCAGGTGCTGCTCGGCGGACGCGACCTGGTCGGCCTGGACGACCGCCGGATGTCGCGGGTGCGCGGCAAGGAACTCGGCATGGTCTTCCAGGACCCGCTCTCCGCCCTCACCCCGATCTTCCCGGTCGGCCGGCTGCTGGCCGACGCGCTCCGGGTGCACCAGGACCTGTCGAAGCGGGCGGCGTGGCAGCGCGCGGTGGAACTCCTCGACCTGGTCGGCATCCCCGAACCGGCGCGCCGGGCCCGCTCCTTCCCGCACGAGTTCTCCGGCGGGATGCGCCAGCGGGTGGTCATCGCCCTGGCCATCGCCAACTCCCCGTCGGTGATCGTGGCCGACGAGCCCACCACCGCCCTCGACGTGACCGTGCAGGCGCAGATCCTGGACGTGCTGCGGACCGCGCAGGCCGAGACCGGCGCCGGACTGGTGCTGATCACCCACGACCTCGGCGTGGTCGCCGGGTACGCCGACGACGTGGCCGTGATGTACGCCGGGCGGATCGTGGAACGCGCCGCGGTGGACGAGCTGTTCCGGCGGCCCGTGATGCCCTACACGATCGGCCTGCTGGGCGCGGTGCCCCGGCCCGACGCCCCCAAGGGCAGCCCGCTGGTCCCGATCGGCGGGGAACCACCGTCCCTGGTGGGGCCGGTGACCGGCTGCCCCTTCGCGGACCGCTGCCCGGCCGCCCTGGACCGCTGCCGCACCGAGGAACCCGTACCGGTCCCGGTCGACGGGCACGGCAGCGTCGCCTGCCTGCGCGCCGAGGAGATCGCCGACGGACGGCTGCCGGCCGGCGGGCTCTTCCCGGCCCCCGAGGCGTTCGAGGCGGAGCCCGGCACCGCGGGGGCCGCGGGCGAGGTGGTGCTGTCGGTGTCGGGGCTGGGCAAGACCTTCCCCGTCACCAAGGGCGCCTTCCTCAAGCGCCGGGTCGGCACCCTGCACGCGGTCAGCGACGTCGGCTTCGAGCTGCGGGCCGGTGAGACCCTGGGCCTGGTGGGCGAGTCCGGCAGCGGCAAGACCACCACCCTGCTCGAGGTCCTGCGGCTGCGCCGGCCCGAACGCGGCCGGATCGAGGTGGCCGGCACCGACGTCGCCGACCCCCGCTCCGCCGAGCGGCTGCGCGAGCTGCGCGGCGCCGTGCAGATCGTCATGCAGGACCCGATGGGCTCCCTCGACCCGCGGCTCCCGGTCCACCGGCTGCTCGCCGAACCGCTCCAGGCGGTCGGCGCAGACCGGGCGCAGGTCCGGTCCCGGGTGGCCGAACTCCTGGAGATGGTCGGCCTGGACCCGGCGACCGCGGACCGCTTCCCGGCCACCCTCTCCGGCGGGCAGCGCCAGCGGGTCGGCATCGCCCGCGCGCTGGCCACCCGCCCCCGGATCGTGGTCCTGGACGAGCCGGTCTCGGCCCTGGACGTCTCGGTGCAGGCGGGCGTGGTCAACCTGCTCACCCGGCTGGGGCGGGAACTGGGCCTGGCGTACCTGGTCGTCGCCCACGACCTGGCCGTGATGCGGCACTTCGCCGACCGCATCGCGGTCATGTACCTCGGGCACGTCGTCGAGACAGGCACCACCGAGGAGCTGTTCGCGGACCCCCGGCACCCGTACACCGAGGCGCTGCTCTCGGCGATCCCGGTGCCCGACCCGGCCCGGGAGCGCTCCCGCGAGCGGATCGTGCTCCGGGGCGAGCAGCCCAGCGCCTCGGACCTCCCGCCGGGCTGCGTCTTCGTCGACCGCTGCCCGCTGTACCGGCTCCTGGACGAGGGGGTCCGGGAGCGCTGCCGCACCGAACGGCCCGCCCTCGCCCCGGCCGCCCCCGGCTCCGGCCACCAGCACGCCTGCCACGCCCGCTGACCGCGGACGCACCGCACCACCACCGCGGCGGCACCCCATCCCGTGTGCCGCCCCACCCGTCGAAGGAACACCTCATGCGCACCAGAACCGCCCTCCCCGCCGCCGTCCTCACCGCGGCCCTGGCGCTGACCGCCACGGCCTGCGGCGGCGACGACTCCGGCGCCTCCGGGTCCGGCGAGGGTCCCGGGGCGGCCACCCCCGCCGCGGCCTCGGCGAAGACCGACTACAACCCGCGGGCCTACGACGCCGTCAAGGACGGCGGTACCTACACCACCGCCGGCACCATCGACGACCAGGGCAACCCCTTCAACGCCAACGCCACGCTCACCGCCAAGCGCGTGTGGTTCTGGTACAACCCCGACGTCATCACGTACAGCCCCACCGGCGAGACGCAGTACAACCCCGACTACCTGACCGACGTCAAGGTGACCGTCACCGGCGGCAACCAGCGGGTGGTGCTCACCCTCAACCCCAAGGCCGTCTACAACGACGGCACCCCGATCGACTGGACCGCCGTCAAGGCCACCTGGCTGGCGAACAACGGCACCGACAAGAAGTACAACGCGGCCGACACCGAGGGCTTCTCCCACATCACCTCGGTCACCCGCGGCGCCGACGACAAGCAGGCCGTCATCGACTTCAAGGGCGTCGCCCCCTGGTGGTCCAGCCTGTTCACCACCTTCCTGCACCCCGAGGCGGCCACCGTCGCCGGCTACAACGAGGCCTACGTCAAGAAGGTGCACCCCGAGTGGGGCGCCGGCCCGTACACCGTCGGGAAGTTCGACGCCAAGGCCGGCGACCTGACCTTCGTCCGCAACCCCAAGTGGTGGGGGAAGAAGGGCAAGCTGGACAAGCGCGTCTACGTCAACCTGGAGTCGGCCGCCGCGGCCAACGCCTTCAAGAACGGCCAGATCGACTACACCTCGGCGGGCGACGCGGAAGGCCTCAAGCGGCTCTCCGGCGTCCCGGGCACCGGGATCCGCCAGGGCGGCAGCCCCTTCGCCTACTCCTTCTACGTCAACGCCAAGTCGCCCAACCTCCAGGACCTCCAGGTCCGCAAGGCGCTCCTGGAGAGCATCGACCGCGAGCAGATCGCCAAGATCCAGTTCCAGGGCCTGAACGACTACCGCGAGCCGCTGCCCGGCTCCCTGCTGCTCTTCAGCTTCCAGAAGGGCTACTCGGACAACGTCGGCGCCGTGATCAAGCACGACCCGGAGAGCGCCAAGAAGACCCTGGACGCGGCCGGTTGGAAGCCCGGCGGGAACGGCGTCCGGGAGAAGGACGGCAAGGAGCTCACCGTCTCGTACACGCTGCGCGGCGACGACCCGCTGGAGAAGGCCACCGCCGGCGCCGTCGTGCAGATGCTCAAGCCGGTCGGCATCAAGGTGGAGCTCAAGAACTCCACCGACGCGGACTTCGCCAAGATCCTCACCGAGCGCAGCTTCGACATCTTCCTGGTCGGCAACCGCTCCTCGGACCCCTTCGGCACCCGCTACCTGTGCGAGTTCTACTGCACCGACAGCGGCTCCAACATCGTCGGCATCGGCAGCCCCGCCCTCGACAAGGAGATCCGGGAGGTCGCGGCCGTCGCCGACCTCGACGAGCAGACCGCCCGGGCCAACGCCGTCGAGCGCAAGGCCCTGGCCCAGTACGGCTACCTGCCGCTCTTCAGCGGCCCGTCGATCTACGGCGTGAAGGACGGCCTGGCCAACGTCGGCGCCACCATCTTCGGCACCCCGCTGCCGGAGACCGTGGGCTGGCAGAAGTAGCCCGCCCGCGGCCCCCGGTGCCCGCCCGCGTCAGCGACCGCCGCGCGGGCGGGCGAGCGCCGAGGACAGCATCAGCACCGCGCCCACCGCGTACAGCCAGGAGCGGTCCAGCGCGAGCGCCAGCGCCAGGGCGAGCACGCCCAGGCCGGCGGCGCCGGCCCGCGCGAGGGCGGCACGGCGCCCGCCGTCCCCGGCGGGGCCGGCCACCTCAGGCCGCCGCGGGCTCGGTGAAGGCGATCGTGGCGAGGGTCGCCCCGAGGAGTTCCAGGCAGTCCTCCCACTCCTCGATGTTCTCGGTGGCCAGCGAGAAGTCCGCCATCGCGAGCCGGCCCGGGATCGGGACGAAGACGTGGGCCTGGCGGACCACGGTCGGCTTCATGTCGTTCTCCAGCAGGTTCGCCGGGGACGACACCTTGGTGTCCTGGGTGATGACCACGGCCGGCCCGCAGCCCAGCACGACCACGCCGACCTCCGCCTCCGGGTAGAGGGCGCCCATGGTGCGCGAGAGCCGGCGCACGGTGTGCTCGTTCGACAGCTCGCTGGGCCGGGCGGTGACCGAGAGCAGCACCGAGCTGAGCGGCTTGGTCGGGTTGTCCTTGGTCGGTCCGGACAGCAGGACGCCCGCGTACACCGCGCCGGCCGCGGCCAGCGTCTCGTACATGGTCTGCTGGGCCAGGACGGCGTGCGCGATCTGCTCCTGGCCCGGCCGGGGCGTCAGCGATTCGAGGTTGTCGAGCAGCCGGTTGGTGTTGACCTCGGCGGACACCTGGAAGTCGAGGTCCTGGAAGGCGTCCGGGACGGAGAAGGTGAGCGGGAGTTCGACGGTGGCGTCGGGCATGGCGTACGGCTCCAGGGTGGTGGGACGGCGGGAGGGGCGGACGGGGCGCGGGCTCAGCGGCGGCCGATGATCTTGCCGAGGACGGCGAGGGTGGTCTTCCCGCCGTTCTGGGCGGCGGTGCCGACCGCGCCCCAGCTGCCGACCGAGTTGCCGTACCAGACGGCCAGGCTGCCGCCGGCGGTCCCGGGTGCGACCGCGCCGGTGTCCACCCCGGCCAGCGAGAGGGTGTACGGCACCTGCGTGGCCAGCACCACCGAGCCCTGGACCACCTTGCCCGCCAGCTTCCCGGCGTCGGCGCTGGCCCCGACCACCTTGGCGCCGCGGGTCCCGATGTAGTTGAAGACGGTCGAGGCGTCGGAGGCCCCCTTGCCCGCCACCTGCGCGACGAAGGTGCGCCCGGCCGCCCGGGAGGCGACCTTGACGGAGCCCACCGCCTTCATGGAGGCGCGCCCGGCCTTGAGGCCCTTGGAGACGGCGCCGATGCCGGGGATGAGACTGAGCGCGTCGGCCCCCAGCCCGGCGATGGTGGTCGCGTCCCAGTCGCCCTTGATCGCCGCGTCCACCAGGTGCGCGCCGAACGACGCCGCGCCGGTGGCCAGCGAGATCGGGCCGCAGATCGGGGTGAGCACCGGGATCATCGCGAGCACGCCGGTGACGGCCGAGACGAAGCCGAGGACGTCCCCGAGGAAGCCCCAGAAGCTGCCGCCCTGCTCCTTGGCGGCCTCGGCGGCCGCCTTCGCCTTGAGGTATTCGAAGTTCTGGCCGCTGGAGTCGATGACCCGCATCATCTCGCGGTCCGTGAACAGCGCCTGGAGCTGGTACTCGGCCTGCACCGCCAGGCAGTGGTCCACCAGGTCGCGCAGCTCCGGGTCGACGATCCGCTGCGCGTCGTACGCCACGTCCATCAGCCGCCACATGGTGGTGGTGAAGCTGTAGCCGCCGCCGGACAGGGAGCCCGGCGGGATCGGCCGGGCCACCACGGGATCGGTGAAGTCGATGAAGGCGGCCGGCCGGTAGGCGCGGTGGAAGCGGGAGCCGCCGTTGCCCACGGCCCGCCGGAGGTGGTCCGCGACGGCCTGCTGCCCGGCGGTGGGCTCCGCGGCGAGCTTGGGGCCCCGCAGGTAGAAGTCGAGGGCGTACCCGATGCTGCCCGCGGCGGACGGACCGCCCTGCTGGGCCTCCCAGACGAGCGCGATCAGGTCGGCGATCCGGGTGCGCTCAGCGGCGGTGACCGCCGGGGCGCCCTCGGCGTTCCAGAACCCGTCGGAGAAGGGGAGCAGCCCGTCGCCCATGCCCGTGGGGCCGTCGAAGGACCAGTCGACCATCCGGCGGGCGGCGTTGACGTTCAGCGAGTGGAGGTATTCGCCCACCCGGCCGGCAGGCCGCCCCCCCTCGGCCTGGAGGCGCAACAGGCCCTCCTCGTCGCCGTCCCGCTCCAGGACGTTCATCCGCTCGAAGTACGCGTCGTCGTAGGGGGAGAGGGTGTCGCCGAGACCGGCCTCCTGGTCCTTCTCGATCATCGCGGCCACGTCGCCGTCCAGGCGGCGCATGGCGTCGATGATCCGGCCCTCCATGCCCAGCCAGGACTTGATGATCAGCTCGATGCGGAAGCGGCTCTCGTCGGTGCCCGACTTGGCGTCCCAGCCCCAGATCTGCCGGGCCGAACTCTCGTCGCGGGTGTACATGTTGAGCTTGGATATGAGCGCGCCGGGGATCAGGTCGCCGTTGCTGACGTCGTAGCCCAGGTGCGGCATCGGGTTGCTGCCGTTGCCGGAGGCGAGCGTGTACAGGGTCTCCACGGAGCTCCTTCGGGTGGTCGGGCCGGGCCCGGCCCGGGGCGGCCCGGCCGGGGCCCCCGCATCGTGGGGGCCCGGCACGGCGCCGGACAAGATCCGGCAGGTGCCGCGCGCAGGGGCCGCTGGCCGGATCACGGGGGCGCGGCGGGGCCTGACGCCGCGTCCACCTGGCGACACGGTGTGTCACCCGTACGTGGGGCACGCGGGAATCGGCCGGAAGGAATGTCACCCGAACGGATGGGTTTGGGTTGTTCCCTCCTCCGCTTCCGGCAGCCGGACCGTCACGAGGAGGCCGCCGGCCGGGCGGGGGCTCAGCTCCAGGGTGCCGGCGTGGGCGCGGACGACGCTGTGGACGATGGCCAGGCCGAGGCCGGCGCCGGCGTGCTCCTCGGAGCGGGTGCGGGCCGTGCCGCGCTGGAAGGGCTCGGTGAGGGTGGGCAGCAGCTCCGGCGGGACCGGCCGGCCGGTGTTCTCGACCCGCAGCACGGCCGCGCCGTCCTCCGTGGCGGTGCGCACCGCCACCGTGCCGCCCGCGGGGAGGTTGTGGACCACGGCGTTCTGGAGCAGGTTGACCGCCATCCGCAGCAGCAGCTCCGCGGAGCCGGCGGTGCGGGCGGCCGTGCCCGTGACCTCCAGGACGGCCCCGCGGCCTTCGGCCGCGGCCAGCAGCGTCTCGGCGGCCTCCTCGGCGACCAGGGACAGGTCCACCACCTCGCGGTCGAAGGTCCCGCCGTCGCTGCGGCTGAGCAGCAGCAGCGCCTCCGTGAGGTCGATGGCGCGGGTGTTGACCTCCTGGAGACGGGCCAGGACCTCCTCCCGGTCCCGTCCCGGGTCCCGGCGGGCGACGTCCAGCAGGGTCCGGGAGACGGCCAGCGGGGTGCGCAGCTCGTGCGAGGCGTTGGCGGCGAACCGCTGCTGCTCGGCGACCTGCGACTCGAGCCGGGCCAGCATGCCGTCGAAGGCGTCGGCCAGTTCGCGGAACTCGTCGGTGCGGCCCGCCAGCCGGATCCGGTGGGAGAGCGAACCGGTGCCGGCGGCCCGGGCCGCGGCCGTGATCCGGGTCAGCGGGGCCAGCATCCGGCCGGCCAGGAACCAGCCTCCGACCAGGCCGAACAGGAGCAGGAACGCCATCGCGACGGCGGCCGCCGGGGCGAAGGTGTGCACCAGCAGGTAGCGGTTGGGCGAGATGCCGAGCAGCCCCCGGGAGTTGTCGGGCACGTACCGCAGGAGGTACAGCCACACCACGGCCAGCAGCAGCGCCCCGGCGAGGGCCAGGAAGCCGGTGTAGCTGAGGGCGAGCCGCAGCCGGACGCTCGGCCCGCGCCGCCTCGTCACGCCCCCTGCTCCGGAGCCGCGGTGCCGATGCGGTAGCCGACCCCCGGCAGGGTGGCGATGACCCAGGGCTCGCCGAGCCGCTTGCGCAGGGCCGAGACGGTGATGCGGACCGCGTTGGTGAAGGGGTCGGCGTGCTCGTCCCAGGCCCGCGCCAGCAGTTCCTCGGCGCTGACCACCCCGCCCTCGGCGGCGACCAGCACCTCCAGCACGGCGAACTGCTTGCGGGTCAGCGCGACGTAGCGCCCGTCCCGGAAGACCTCCCGGCGGAACGGGTCGAGCCGCAGGCCCGCCAGCTCCCGGACCGGCGGCCGGGCGTGCCCGCGCCGGCGGTCCAGCGCGCGCAGCCGCAGCACCAGCTCCCGCAGGTCGAAGGGCTTGGTCAGGTAGTCGTCGGCGCCGAGCTCGAAGCCGGAGGCCTTGTCGTCGATCCGGTCGGCGGCGGTGAGCATCAGGATCGGGATGCCGCTGCCGGAGGCGACGATGTGCCGGGCCACCTCGTCCCCCGACGGGCCGGGCACGTCCCGGTCGAGGACCGCGAGGTCGTAGGCGTGCAGGCGCAGCAGCTCCAGGGCGCTGGTGCCGTCCCCGGCGACATCGGCCGCGATCGCCTCCAGCCGCAGACCGTCCCGGACGGCCTCGGCGAGATAGGGCTCGTCCTCCAGGATCAGTACGCGCATGCGGGCAGCCTACGGAGCCGTGGATATCGCCGGCGTATGCCGGGGTCCGGCGGGCGGCGTGTCCGCCGCGGTGTGCCACCAGCGCCGGGTCAGGAGCCCGGCCAGCACGGCACCGGTGGCGTTGACCAGCACGTCGTCCACCGAGGAGACCCGGTCCAGCCGCAGGACGTACTGCGCGGTCTCGACCACCGCCGAGCAGCCCGCACCGAGCGCCAGGATCCGCAGCGGCGAGGCCAGTGCCGCCCAGCGGACCGGGGCGAAGGCCCCCAGCGCGGCGAAGGCCAGCAGGTTCCCGGCGATCCCGAGCGCCCCCATGGTCGCCAGGTCCCGCAGCGGCACGAGGCTGAACCGGCCGGGTACCGCCCCGGCCCCGGCACCGGGCATCAGGATCAGCCACAGGAACGGCACCGTGCCGTGCACCATGGCCACCTCGGCCAGCGCGGTCCGCCCCGCCCGCGGGACCCCGGCGGCGCGCCGGCGGCGGGCCAGGACCCAGGCCACCGCGGCGGCGGCCGGCAGGGTCACCAGCGTCATCAGGACCACGCCGTTGAAGGTGTCGAGGCAGCCGTGCCACCGTCCGGCCAGGCAGGCCGGTGCGGGCATCAGCAGCATCCGCCGGACGGCGGGCGAGGCGCCCGCCAGGGCGAGGAGCCCCAGGACCAGGCCGGGGGCGAGGAAGCGGCGGGCCGGGCGGTCCGGTGCGGGATGGCTCATGGGCCCATGAGAGCCCACGGCCGGTTGCGGGTGCGTACGCGGATTCCGATACGCCCGCGATATGCGGCCGGCGGGCCGGGGCCACCGGCGGGTCCGCCCCGGCCGGCCGGTTCAGCCGCTCCGTCAGCCGCCGTCGACCAGCCGCTGGAGGCCCGGGGCGTACAGGTCGGCCAGCCGCTCGGCGCTCGCCCGGGAGCTGGCCCCGTCCGGCCGGTGCAGGCTCAGCGTGGCGCCCAGGCCGAGCAGTTGGCCGGCGATCAGCTCGGCCCGCAGCCCGGCGTCCGGGCCGCTCAGCGCGCCGGCCAGCCGGCCGGTGACCTGCTCGCGGAACCGGGCCCGCAGCAGCGTCCGCTCGTCCTCGATGCCGAGCGAGAACACCACCCGCAGCAGCGGGTCCCCGCCGTGCCGGTCGCGCAGCTCGGCCATCGTCAGGACCAGGTGCCGGCCCAGCCGTTCGGGCGGGGCGGCGAACAGCTCGTCGGCCGCCGCGCCGAAGTCGGCGACCGTGTTGAACAGGGCCTCCTTGCTGCCGAACCGCTTCACGATCAGCGAGGGGCTGACCCCGGCGGCGGCCGCGATGCCCCGCATGGTCACCTCGGCGTACGGCTTGAGGGTGAAGGCCCGGCGGGCGGCCCGCACGATGGCGTCCCGGCCGTTCCCGGTGCCCGGCTCCGTGCCGGGGACGGCGGGGGACCCGTCGGCGGGTCCCTCGGTGGTGCTCATGCGCTCTCCCCGGCGGCGGTCGCGGTGGCGGTCACCGCGACCGTACCCCGCCGGCCGGCCCGGCGGCGCGGAGCCGTCCGGGCGGGCCGGTCCGAGGGCAGGAAGAGCGTGGCGACCAGCGCGGCGAGCGCCGCTCCGGCGGCGACCAGGAAGATCAGGAGGTACGCGTGCAGGGTCGGGGCGGTGCGGCCGCCGGCCACGAAGGTCAGGTGGGCCAGCACGGCGGCGACCACCGCGCTGCAGCAGGCCTGCCCGACCGAGCGCATCAGGGTGTTGAGGCCGTTGGCCGCGGCCGTCTCGCCCACCGGCACGGCCCGCATGACGAGCGCGGGCAGCGCCGAGTACGCGATCGCGGTGCCGGAGGCGACCACGGTGGCGCCGGCCACGATCATCCAGAGGCTGTGGCTGGTGAAGAAGCGGATCACGTACCCGACGGTCATGACCACCGCGGCGAGCGCGAGGGCGGTGCGGGGGCCGTAGGCGGCCGAGATCCGCGCCGAGACCGGGGAGAGGGCCACCATGGCCAGGCCGCCGGGCAGCAGGCACAGGCCGCTCACCACGAGGGAGGCGCCGAGCCCGTACTCGGTGCTGGTGGGCTCCTGCACCATCTGGCCGGTGACCAGCGAGTTGGCGTAGAAGGCGAAGCCGATGAGCAGGGCGGCGACGTTGGTCAGCAGCACCGCCGGCCGCGCCGAGACCCGCAGGTCGACCATGGGGGAGCGGGTGCGCAGCTCGTACCGGCCCCAGAGCAGGCCGACGGCCAGGGACCCGCCGAACAGCCCCAGCGTCCGGCCGGAGGTCCAGCCCCAGTCCGCGCCCTGGGTGATGGCCAGCAGCAGCCCGACCAGGCAGACCGTCAGGCCCAGGGTGCCCAGCAGGTCGAAGCGGCCGGCCGAGCGGACCGGGGACTCCGGGACGATCCGCAGCACCAGGACCAGGTCCAGCAGGCCGAGGGCGGCCGAGGCCCAGAACATGGTGTGCCAGTCGAAGTTCTCCATCACCACCGCGGCCACCGGCAGGCCGATCGCCGCCCCGATGCCGAGGGTAGAGCTCATCAGGGCGATCGAGGGCAGGATCCGCTCGGCGGGCAGTTCGTCGCGGATGATGCTGATGCCCAGCGGGATCACCGCGAGGGCCGCGCCCTGGAAGGCCCGGCCGGTGATCAGGATCCCGATGTCGGAGCTGACCGCGCAGAGCACCGAGCCGAGGGTCAGCACGCCGAGCGAGGCCAGCAGCACGCGCCGCTTGCCGTACATGTCGCCGATCCGCCCCAGGACCGGGGTGAAGACCGCGCCGGTCAGCAGGGTGATGGTGACCAGCCAGCCGGCGGCGCCGGGACTCGCGCCGGTCAGCTCGGGCACGTGCGGCAGCAGCGGGACCACGAGGGTCTGCATCACGGCGACGACCATGCCGCAGAAGGCGAGGACGGGCACCACGAACCGGGAGGGCGGGACGGCCGGGCCGGCGGGTATCGCGGAGGGCATGCTGCTCCAGACGGGAGGGGGCGGCTCCCGGCGGGTGGGGGAGCGTGGCGGCCCAGGGGGTGCACGGTTGTTCACCCCCGGCCCGGGCTCCAGGGTAAACGATGGTGCACCCCCCTGGTGAACAGTTGTGCACCCCAGCCTGGGGTCCCGCTGGAGCGAGCGGCGGCCGGGGCCCGGGCCGGCCCCTCCCGCGGCCCGTCCGGGGCCCCTCAGTCCCCCCGGCCGGGCGTCGGGGCGTGGCCCCGGGAGCGGTAGACGACGTACGGGCGGACCAGGTAGCCCAGCGGGGCCGTGAAGGCGTGCACCAGGCGGCTGAACGGCCACAGGGCGAACAGCGCCATCGCGAGCAGGGCGTGCACCTGGTAGACCAGCGGCGCGTTCGCCATCGCCGGCACGTCCGGGTCCAGGGCCAGCACGGAGCGGAACCACACCGAGACCCCGAGCCGGTAGTCGTACGGGTGCGGGGCCAGGGTCGTGGCGGTCGCGGTGAGGCCGGCCAGCACCACGGCCGTCAGCACCGGGTAAACCGCCCGGTCGCTGCGGCTGGTCGCGCCCCGCACCGCGGGCACCGTCAGCCGCCGGTACAGGAGCACCGCGAGACCGGCGAGGGTCGCCAGGCCCGCGGCGCCGCCGACGAACAGCGCGTTGGCGCGGTAGAGGGGTTCCTGCACGTGCAGGTACTCGGTCAGGGACTCCGGCACCAGCAGGCCGATCACGTGGCCCGCGGCCACGAAGAGCAGGCCGAAGTGGAAGAGCGGCCCGCCGATCCGCAGCAGCCGGTGCTCGTGCAGCTGGCTGGAGCGGGTGGTGAAGCCGAACCGGTCGTAGTGGTAGCGCCAGGCGGTGCCGCCCACCAGCACGACCGCGACCAGGTAGGGCAGCACCTCCCACAGCGCCGCGTGCAGGTGGGTCACCGTCGGCTCTCCTCGGCGTCGGCCGCCTGCGGGCGCAGGACGGGGAAGGGCAGCAGGCCCACCGTCTCGGTGGGCGGCCCGCTGCGGGCCAGCTCCAGGGCGGCCGCCCGGTCGGCCGGGGCGGCGCCGGGCAGGGTGCCGCAGACGGCCGCCAGCACGTCGGCGTACGGGCTGCGGTGGTCGGTCAGGGCCATCCGCAGCAGCTCCAGGGCGGCCCGGTGCTCCCGCAGCGCGGCCCGGCCCGGCTCCGGGCAGCGGGCGGCGAACTCCAGGGCGATCGGCAGGAAGTCGGGCAGCTCGTCGGCCGGCGGCCGCCAGCCGTGCTCGCGGTAGAGCTGCCGCCAGCGGACCAGCGACCCGCCGCGCCGGCGGGTGTCGCCGTCGGTGTAGTACGTCAGGTGCAGGGTCCGGCGGCGGCTGCGGTCGAAGGTGGCGACGTACCGCGCCGACAGCTCCAGCGGCGGCACCCCGGCCACGGCCGCGCAGAAGCGCGCCAGGAGGGCCGCCTCCGTGCCGGGCAGCCCGGCCACCGCGTCCCGTACGAGGGCCAGCCGCCCGGGCCAGTCCTCCTCGGGGTGGCACAGCAGCAGCGAGGCGGCCTGGTGCACGGCGGCGTGCCGGGCTTCGGGGGTCGGCTCCGGCACCGCGGCCCGCGGTGCCCGGCCGGCGCGTGCGGTCCGGGCGCTCACGGCCGCGGCTCCGCGGGCGGGAAGAGCCCGGCCGGTGTGCCCCGGCCGTTCCAGTTGAGGAGGTTGACCCGGCCCAGCAGCGAGCCGCCCGAGCCCGCGGTGCCGCCGCCGGCCGGCCCGGACCCGGCCGAGGCGGGGACGGCCGGCGGGGCGTGGAAGGCCTCCGCCGGGTCCGCCGGATACATGCCGGGTCCGCCGTCGCCGTCCAGGCTGCAGCCGAACGCCTCGCCCGGGTCGCCGTGCCCACCCGCCCCGGCCGTGTACCCGGTGGGGATCACGTAGCGGTCCTCGTACTTGGCGATCGCGAGCAGCCGGTACATGGCCTCGATGCCCTCCTCGTCCATCCCGACCGCGCGGGCGATGGCCGGGTCCCGCTCCTCGCCGAGGTTGACCCGGCGCATGTGCGTCCGCATCGCGGCCAGCCGGCACAGCGCCGCCTCCACGGGCCCCGGGTCGCCCGCCGTGAACAGCTCGGCGAGGTAGCCGACCGGGATCCGCATCGCGTCGATCGCGGCGAACAGCTTCGCCGGGTCCTCGCCGTCGTGCCCCGAGGCCGTCAGCGACTCCACGACCGGCGAGAGCGGCGGGACGTACCAGACCATCGGCATGGTCCGGTACTCCGGGTGCAGCGGCAGCGCCACCCGGTACCGGCTGATCAGCGCGTGCACCGGGGAGCGCCGGGCGGCGGTGACCCAGTCGTGCGGGATGCCGGCCCGCTCCGCCGCCTCCTGCACCGCCGGGTCCGCCGGGTCCAGGAAGCAGCCGAGCTGCGCCTCGTACAGGTCCTTCTCGTCCGGGACGGCGGCCGCCGCCCCGATCCGGTCGGCGTCGTAGAGCACCACCCCGAGGTAGCGCAGCCGGCCCACGCAGGTCTCCGAGCAGACGGTGGGCTGCCCGGCCTCGATGCGCGGGTAGCAGAAGGTGCACTTCTCGGCCTTGCCGGTGCGGTGGTTGAAGTACACCTTCTTGTACGGGCAGCCGGTCACGCACATCCGCCAGCCGCGGCAGCGGTCCTGGTCGACCAGGACGATCCCGTCCTCGATCCGCTTGTACAGCGCCCCCGACGGACAGACCGCCACGCAGGAGGGGTTGAGGCAGTGCTCGCAGATCCGCGGCAGGTGGAACATGAACGCCTGCTCGTACTCCAGCCGCACCTGCTCGTTCATCTTCTGCAACACCGGGTCCCCGGCCAGGTGTTCGGGCCCGCCGCCCAGGCTGTCGTCCCAGTTGGGGCCCCAGGTCACCTGGGTGGGCCGGCCGTCGATCAGGGAGCGGGGGGCCGCGGTGGGCACGTCGTCGCCCAGCGGGGCCTCGATCAGGTTCTCGTAGTCGTAGGTCCACGGCTCGTAGTAGTCGTCCAGGGACGGCAGGTGGGGATTGGCGAAGAGGGTGGCGAGCCGGCGGGCCCGGCCGCCGCTGCGGGGCACCAGCCGGCCCCGCTTGAGCTCCCAGCCGCCCCGCCACTTCTCCTGGTCCTCGTAACCGCGGGGGTAGCCCTGTCCGGGACGGGTCTCGACGTTGTTGAACCAGGCGTACTCGCTGCCGGTGCGGTTGGTCCAGGTCTGCTTGCAGGTGACCGAACACGTGTGGCAGCCGATGCACTTGTCGAGGTTCATCACCATCGCGATCTGGGCCATCACGCGTCCGATGGGCGCTTCGCTGCGGGGCATCAGTAACTGACCTCCTGGGAGCGGCGCCGGATGACGGTGACCGCGTCGCGCTGGTTTCCGGTGGGCCCGTAGTAGTTGGGGCCGAAGCTGAGCTGGGCGTGCCCGCCGATCAGGTGGGTGGGCTTGATCAGCAGGCGGGTCAGGGCGTTGTGGACGCCGCCGCGCCGCCCGGTGGCCTCCGAGCGGGGCACGTTCACCATGCGTTCCTGCACGTGGTACATGAAGACCGTGCCGGCCGGCATGCGGTGCGAGACCACCGCCCGGGCGACCACCACGCCGTTGGCGTTGACCGCCTCGATCCAGTCGTTGTCGGCGGCCCCGACGGCCTCGGCGTCGGCGGGGGCCAGCCAGATCACCGGACCGCCCCGGGCCAGGGTCTGCATCAGCAGGTTCTCCTGGTACTCGGAGTGGATGGACCACTTCGAGTGCGGGGTCAGATAGCGCACCGTCACCGACCGGCCGCCGCCGGCCGCCTCCCGGCCCACCGGGTCCCCCAGCGCCTGGAGGTCCAACGGCGGCCGGTACACCGGCAGTTGTTCGCCGTACTCGGCGATCCACTCGTGGTCCAGATAGAAGTGCTGACGACCGGTCAGGGTGTGCCAGGGCTTGCGGTGTTCGGTGTTGATCGTGAAGGGCGAGTAGCGGCGCTCGGGGCCCTCCTTGCCGGACCACTCGAAGCTGGCGCCCACCTGCACCGGACGGGCCTGGGTGTCGGAGAACACGATCCGCCGCTCGGCCACCGAGGCGGCCAGCTCCTCCAGGCCGCTGCCCGGGCCGCAGCGCACCGCCAGCCGCCGGAAGCCCTCGGCGGCCACCCGGCCGTTGGTGGTGCCGGACAGCGCCAGGATCGCCTCGCACATCTTGACGTCGGTGTCCAGCAGCGGCCGGCCGGCGGCCGCGCCGCTGCGGGCGGTCCCGCAGCGCTCGGCCAGCCAGTGCGATTCCGCGGTGGTGTGCACCGTGGTGCCGCGCACCTGCACGCCGTGCTCGTCCGGCAGCGGGCCGAAGGCCCCGAGCCGGTCGGCGAGACCCGCGTAGTCCCGCCTGACGAGCGTGTAATCGGGCCGGGTGGGACCCGCCGGGGGCGCCTCGCCCGGGGTGTCGTGGGCCAGCGGGGTGGCCACCAGGTCCCAGGCCTCGCCGAGCCGGCCGGCGGCCAGTTCGGCCACCTTCGCGGCCAGCCCGTGGAAGATCTCGAAGTCGGTGCGGGCCTGCCAGGGCGGGTCGATCGCCGGGGAGAAGGCGTGCACGTAGGGGTGCATGTCCGTACTGGACAGGTCGTGCTTCTCGTACCAGGTGGCGGCCGGCAGGACCAGGTCGGCGAAGAGGGTGGTGGAGGTCATCCGGAAGTCCAGCGCCAGCAGCAGGTCGAGCTTGCCGCGCGGCGCCTCCTCGCGCCAGGCCACCTCCGTCGGCCGCTGCCCGGCGGGCGCCTCGGCGGCCGAGGCGTTGTCCTCGGCGCCGAGCAGGTGGCGCAGGAAGAACTCGTTGCCCTTGGCGGAGGATCCGATCAGGTTGGCCCGCCAGACGGTCAGCACCCGTGGCCAGTTGGCCGGGTCGTCCGGGTCCTCGCAGGCGAAGGCGAGCGTGCCCGCCGCGCGCTGCTGCTCCACCCACTGCGCAGGGTCCGTCCCGGAGGCCCGGACCTGCCGGCCCAGCTCCAGCGGGTTGGTACCGAAGGTGGGGGAGGAGGGCATCCAGCCCTGCCGCACCGAGCGGGCCACCAGGTCCGCGGTGTGCGCCCCGGCCAGCGTGCCGCGGGCGGTGGGCGCGGTGAGGGCGTCCGCGGCCAGGCCCTCGTACCGCCACTGGTCGGTGTGCAGGTACCAGTACGGCGTGGCGGCCATCTGCCGGGAGGGCCGCACCCAGTCGGCGGCGGTGGCCAACTGCTGCCAGCCGGCGTACGGCCGGACCTTCTCCTGGCCGACGTAGTGCGCCCAGCCGCCGCCGTTGACGCCCTGGCAGCCGGTGAGCAGCAGCAGGGAGAGGAAGGACCGGTAGATGGTGTCGGAGTGGAACCAGTGGTTGGTGCCCGCCCCCATGACGATCATGCAGCGGCCGCGGGTCTGCTCGGCCGTCCGGGCGAACTCCCGGGCCGCGCGCAGCACCGCGCCGGCGGGCACCGAGGTGATGGCCTCCTGCCAGGCGGGGGTGCAGGGCACGGCGGCGTCCTCGTACCCGGCCGGCCACTCGCCGGCCAGCCCGGGCCGCGCCACGCCGTACTGGGCGAGCATCAGGTCGAAGACGGTGGTGACCAGCCGGTCGCCCAGCCGCTGCACCGGGACCGAGCGCAGCAGTTCCGGGCCGTCCGCCCCGCTGGTGTCGAAGCGGGGCAGCGCCACCGTCGCGGTGGGCCCGTCCTCGCCCTGGTACAGGCTCAGCAGCGGCTCGATGCCGCCCAGGTCCAGGTTCCAGCGGCCCTCGCCGTACTTGGACCAGCGGTCGCCCAGCGTGCCGTTCGGCACCACCGGCGCGCCGGTGGCGGCGTCCAGCAGCACCGGCATCCAGCGGCGCGCCGCCTCGTCCGGCACCTCCCGGGCCAACCGCAGGTCGGCGGCGGTCACGAAGGCGCCCGGCACGTGCCGGCCGGGCGCCCGCTCCTCGAGCTCCACCAGGAACGGCAGGTCGGTGAACTTCCGCACGTAGTCGGCGAAGTAGGGCACCTGCCGGTCGACGAAGCACTCCTTGAGGACCACGTGGCCCATCGCCATGGCCATCGCCCCGTCGGTGCCGGGGTGCGGGTGCAGCCACTCGTCGGCGAACTTGCTGGCGTCGGCGTAGTCGGGGGAGACCACCACGACCTTCTGCCCGCGGTAGCGCGCCTCGGTCATCCAGTGGGCGTCCGGGGTGCGGGTGACCGGGACGTTGGACCCCCACAGCATCAGATAGGCCGCGTCCCACCAGTCCCCGGACTCCGGCACGTCCGTCTGGTCCCCGAAGACCTGCGGCGAGGCGATCGGCAGGTCCGCGTACCAGTCGTAGAAGGAGAGCATCGGCGCGCCGAGCAGCGCGTGGAAGCGGGCCCCCACCGCGTGCGAGGCCATCGACATGGCCGGGATCGGGGAGAAGCCGGCGATCCGGTCCGGGCCGTAAGCGGACAGGGTGTGGACGTGCGCGGCGGCGGCCATCTCCAGGGCCTCCTGCCAGCCGATCCGGACCAGCCCGCCCTTGCCGCGGGCGGCCTGGTACCGGCGCCTGCGCACCGGGTCGGAGGTCACCTCCGCCCAGGCCGCGACCGGGTCCCCGCCCAGGCGCTGCTTGGCCTCCCGGTACATCTCGACCAGCACGCCCCGGGCGTGCGGGTAGCGCACCCGGGTGGGCGAGTAGGTGTACCAGGAGAAGGACGCGCCCCGCGGGCAGCCGCGCGGCTCGTACTCCGGACGGTCCGGGCCGGTGGACGGGTAGTCGGTGGCCTGGGTCTCCCAGGTGATCAGGCCGTCCTTCACGTACACCTGCCAGGAGCAGGACCCGGTGCAGTTCACCCCGTGGGTGGAGCGCACCACCTTGTCGTGGGCCCAGCGCTCCCGGTACGGGGCGTCGTTGACCGACTGGTCCGGGCGGAACACCGCCCGGTCGTCGGGGGTCCGCTCGGCCCGCCCGAGCAGCCGCCCGGCCTGCAACAACCGGTCCGCCACCGCGTCCGCCGCCTGCTCCGCCGATGCCCTGGTCCTGCCGCGTTTCACCTGGTGGCCGCCCTTCTGGGAGACGCGGCCGGCCCGCCGTCCCCGGCCGCCGCCCGCAGTGGTCCCCCCGACCCTCCCCGGGTCCACCGGCCGCCGGTCCGGTCGCCATGCGTAGTTGAATGTATCCAGAAGGTAACTTGGTCTGCTCTTGATCCGGAGGAGGACGGCCGTGGCCGAGACCGTGATCGACGGGTTCGCCGAGGCGTTGGACGGGCCCGTGTACGTGGTGACCGTGGCCGTGGGGCAGGAGCGGGCCGGGTGCCTGGTCGGGTTCGCCTCGCAGTGCTCGATCCGGCCGCCGCGCTTCATGGTCTGGCTGTCCCGGCTCAACCACACCTACCGGGTGGCCCGCCGGGCCGGCCACCTCGCGGTGCACGTCCTGGGCGAGGGCCAGCGGGAGCTGGCCGAGCGCTTCGGCGGCCGGACCGGCGACCGGGTGGACAAGTTCGCGGACCTCGACTGGCGGCCCGCCGCCGACGGCAGCCCCCTGCTGGCCGGGGCCCCCGCCTGGTTCGTCGGCCGGATCACGGACCGGGTCGACGGCGGCGACCACGTCGGCTTCCTGCTCGCGCCCACCGAGGTCGGCCCGCCCCGGGACCCCGCGCCGGCCCTGCTGCACTACGACGCGGTCAAGGACATCGACCCCGGCCACCCCGTCTGAGCCGGCACCGGTGCCCGGCGGTCGACCGACCGCCGGGCACCGGTGGGCGGTCAGACCCGGACGGCCGGGAAGGGCAGCAGCGGCCAGGTGTTGGACAGCCGCATGGCGGCCTCGGTGACCGCGGGGTCCGCGGAGCCCTCCACCACGCCCATCAGGAAGGCGTGCGCGGTGGCCTCGTAGAGCTCCGTGGTCGCGCGGGTGCGGGAGCGGTGCGCCTCGCCCCGCAGCCGGGCCCGGTCCTCGGCCGTCTCCTGCAGCGCGCGGGCCCGCTCGCCGGCGGTGACGGCGGCCGCCCGGTCGCGTTCGAGCCGGGCCCGCAGTTCGAGGTGGGACCGGTAGGCGTCGAGGTACGGGTGCTCGCGCAGCAGCCCCAGCAGCAGCCCGATGCCCCCGGACAGCACGAGCAGCGCCACGAACATCCAGGTGACGGTGGTCGTCGACAGGTGCAGGCTGTCGATCAGGGACGGGGTCCGCAGGTTCTCCAGGCCCGGGATGTTCTCGGCCTGGTCGGCGAGCGGGGATTCGCGGTGCCGGAAGACCAGCTTGGCCCGCAGGTGCCCCAGCGCCCAGGTGGAGAAGGCCCACACCGCCAGCAGCCCCAGCGCGGGCAGGTTCGCGCGCCGGGCCGCGCCGGTGCCCGACCGGCCGCGCAGGGCGCGCCCGGCCAGGTGCGGGACGATCACCATCACCAGCGCCGCCGAGACGGCCAACGTGCCCGACAGGCTCTCCGACTTGGTGTTTCCGGTGCCGTGGAAGGGCTGGAAGGCGATCCAGTAGATCGGCACCTCCACCGCCGCGATGACCAGCAGCAGGCACCACACCATCCAGCGCGGCAGACCGGGCCGCACGGGCAGCCCCTCCCAGCGCGTGATGTCGACCTGCTCCCGCTGCTCCCGCGCGAGCGCGTACGGCGACCCCGTCCGCAGGGGGTCGGCCGCCGCCCCGTCCGCCGGCTTCCGGTCGGCCGTGGTCCCGCCGACCGCCTCCGGGTCCACGACCTGCCAGCCGTCGTCGTCCGGCTCGCCCGGCCCCGGGGGGCCGGTGTCCGGGGCCCCGGCCGCCGGCTCCGGGTCCCCCGCCTCGTCGCGGTGGTCCGGGCGGCCGTCGGTCCGCCCGGGGCCGGGCGGGTCCTCGTCGAGGCCGAGGTCACCGAAGCGGGCGGTGAGCCACCGGCGCTCCAACTGCTCCCGGACGCCGTCCCGGAAGTGCTCCCAGCGCACGGCCCGGGCCGCCAGCCGGTCGAGTTGGGCCCGGTTGGTCTCCAACCAGTCGGCGTTCTCGGTCAGTCGGGCGTCCAGCCGCCGGACCTCCTCCTCGAAGTCCTCCCCGGCCCGGGCCGCCACCGCGTCCCGGGCCCGGGTACGGGCCTCCGCGTCCGCGTGCTCCACCGCCATCCGGGCGTGCAGGTGGTCGCGTACCGAGGCCAGTTCGGCGAAGTACGGCACCCGGTCCCCGCTGCCGAGGATCCACGGGTCCAGGACCCTGGCCTTGGCCGCCTTCCGGCCGCGCCGCCGGCCGGCCGCGCGGACGGCGTTCTCCTGCCGGGTCTGCACGGCCAGCGGGAGCCGCTGCACCCCCTCCGGCGCCGGGTGGGCGCGGCCGCGGCCCGCGCCGGAGCGGTTCAGGCGGCGCAGCGGCCGGGGCAGCCGGGCCCGGCGGGGCGTGCCCTCCGGGTCAGTGCTGGTATTCGTCGTCGACATGGCCCTTGCCCCTCCCCTCCACGATGTCCTTCCAGAAGGCGTCGAACGGCGGGAATTCGCTGGGCCGGGCCCGCCGGCTCATGCCGTAGCCGACCGGGTACACGTCCATGCCGGAGAGCTGCGGCACCCCGCGCGGTCCGACCAGCTTGTCCACGGCGGTCCTGCGGGCCTCGGGCGTGGCGATGGACTTGGCGGTCAGGGTGAACTCCTTGTCGGCCTGCTCGAAGTCGCTGACCACCAGCAGGGCCGCCTTGCCCGTGCCGGAGCGCAGGGTCTCCGCGCCGCGCGCGATGCCGCCGAGCACGTCCGAGCCGCTGTTGGTCTGCTGGGCGCAGGTGAGCATCCGGCGGGCCGCCAGCACGGCCTTGAGCTTGGCCTCGTCGCGGATCGCCGCCACGTCGTCGGTGGCGTCGGTCGGCGGGTCGAGGTCCACCCGGTTCTCGCGGCACGGCGAGGCCTTGGACGCGCTGGTGATCGGCGCGAAGGTCACGGAGCCGCAGTGCCGTTCGCGCAGGAACGGCACCATCGTCTTGTTGAGCTTGTCCAGGGCGTCGAAGCCGGTCTTGGCGTCGGCGGAGCCGGAGCCGTCCACGACCACCGCGCAGCGGGCGTCCAGGGTCTCGGGCCCGTCGGTGGCGCAGCCGGCCGCGGTGCCGAGCAGGGCGGCCAGCGGCAGCGCGGCCAGGGTGCGCGCCGGCCGGCGGGCCCGGCGCGGCTGCGGTCGTACGGGGCGGTGGGTCATCGGGTTCCCCTCCCTGGGGCGGCGGCGGGCCGGGCCCGGTCGGGTTGCGTGTCGAGGATCTCCAGGGCCCGGGCGACGGCCGGGGTGCGCGGGGCGGTCGCCGGGGTGCCCCCGGTGAGCAGCCAGGCGTCCAGGTCGCCCCAGGTGGCGTCGAGCGAGACCCGGCCGGGCAGCCACTGCTCGGGCCGGGGGACGAGCGGCGGCGCCGGGCGCGGCCGGCGCGGGTCCGCGCCGGGGCTGCCCGGTGCGGTGGGGTCCCGGCGTACGGCGGCCGGCCGGCGGCGGCGCTCGGCCGCCTCCAGGGCCCGCCGGGCCTCCTCGGCCCGGGCGCTCTGCACGGTCAGCCAGACCGCGTCCCAGTAGCAGGCCAACCGCTGGTTCGCCTCGTGGGTGAGGGCCGTGGCGCGGGCCCGGCACAGGGCCGCGTCCGCACGCCAGGCGCCCACCCGCGCGCCGTAGCGGGCCAGGGCGGCCGGCGAGGGCTCCGCGCGCACGTCGTACTGCGTGACCACCCGGACCGACTCCGCGTGGATCTGCACGATCGCCGCCCGCCGGTCCCGCAGCAGGCGGGCCCGTAACTGCCCGACCGCCCGCTGGGCCTCGGCCCGGGTCTCCATGACGAACGGCGTGTGGACGTCCGGCAGTTCCAGCACCCCGCCGCCCCCGGGCGGCGGGGCGGGCAGCAGCGGCCGCAGTCCCGGTGCGTCGAGCCGCCCGCGCCGCCGGGCCCGGTAGGCGGTCAGCCGCCCGAGCCGGGCCCGGCGCGCGGGACCTCTGATCTGGTCCGTGGCGATCATGGTGACGGATTCCCCCTTCTCCGCAGCCCTCGTTCCAGACGGAGGAGGGTAGTCGAAGGAAAGCAGAAAGGGGTGCCGGAATTCGAGGGGTCTTTCAGGTCCCGGTCGGCACCTTCCCGAAGCCGACCGGCGGCGGTCCGGGAAACAACCGGATTACCCGCCCGAAGGGTTTGCGGTCGGCGGCCAATTCCGTCGATACTCGATTCCCGTCCACGGGGGGAGGGTGCGGTGCGCATCAGAATCGGCGGGACGCATTTCCCGGTGCGGACGCTCGGTCCGGGCCGGCGGCTGGGGGTGTGGTTCCAGGGGTGCCCGCTGGCCTGCCCGGGCTGCATGTCGCGGCACACCTGGGCGGCCGACGGCGGCCGCGAGGCCACCCTGGCGGAGCTGCTGGAACGCTGGCGCGAGGCGCTGGAACAGGGCGCGGAGGGACTGACGGTCAGCGGTGGGGAACCGCTCGAACAGGCCCCGGCGCTGGCCCGGTTCCTGGCGGGCGCGGACCGGCTGCGCACCGCGGCGGACGCCGGGCGCGGGGCCGGCCCGCGCCCCGACTTCCTCGTCTACACCGGGTACGACCAGCACGAATGGGACCCGCCGCGGCTGCGGGCCCTGCGGTACGCGGACGCGGTGATCGCCGGGCGGTTCGAGATCGCCGAGCCGGCCGGTCCGGTCTGGCGCGGCTCGGCCAACCAGCGGCTGCTGCCGCGCACGCCGCTGGGCCGGGCCCGGTACGCGCCCCACCTGGACCGGCCGGCGACGGGGCCGGCCCTCCAGGTGGTGGTGGAGGCGGACGGGGCGTCGGGGGGCGCCCCGTCCGCCCGGCTCCTGGGGGTGCCGGCGCGTGGGGAACTGGCTTTCTACGAGAGGTGGTTGGGGGAGCGTGGGCTGCGACTCAGGGACCGGAGCTGGCGTCCGTGAGGAGCCGGGCCAGCTCGGGTCGGCGGACCGCGAAGTGCACCGTCCAGCCGGGGTGCCGGCGCAGTTCCTCGTGCACGGCCCAGCGCAGCCAGCGGGCGGCCGTCAGGTGCGGCAGGCCGCCCTGGCCGGCGCCGAGCAGCGGGAAGCAGATCGAGGCCAGCGGCGGGTCGTACGCGTCCCGTTCGGCCCGGGCGAGGGCGAAGACCCCGGTGACGGCGTCCGCCACCGTCTGGGGGTCCACGTCGTACCGGCCGCCGTCGTCCAGCGGCCGGACGACCGCGGCGTGGTAGATGCGGCGCACCCCGCGCTCCCCGAGGGCGCCGGCCGAGGTGGGGGCCACGGTCCCGGGCCGCACCGGCAGCCCGGCGCGGCCGTGCGCGGCCGTCCAGGAGGCGAGTTCGCGGGCCAGGACGTCGTCGGTGATCCCGCCGTCCGGGCCGCGCACCGCCGCGGCCCGGCGCAGGGCGCCGGAGACCGTCGGGCGGAAGGTCTTGGACATCTCCAGGTGGGTGTTCTCCGAGGAGACCAGGATGTCGATGTCCCGCAGGAGTTCCACGGAGGAGACGTGCACGGTGATGCGGTGCAGGGCGGCCGGCGGCAGCGCCGGTCCGGCCGCGCGGACGGGCGGATCGGGCAGCGGCCGGGCGCCGGGCCCGGTGGCCGCGGACCGGCCGGGGGCGACCGAGGGCCCCGGGAGCGGGGCGGCCGGGGCGATGCCCTCCTGGGCCAACGCCAGGACCGCACCGGCGAGTTCGGCGATCACTTCTTGTTCCTGGCCGCGCCGGAACCGCTCGGGGGTGACGCCGTAGACGGCCGCGGCGGCCTTGCGGCGCTCGGGGGCGGAGGTGCCGCGGCGGCCCGGCAGCAGCCCGAAGGTGTGGGCCGCCGCCCGGCCGAGCGGGTCGGCCCGGCGGCCGCCGTCGGCCTCGGTCGCGCCGCCGGGGGCCGCGGTCAGCCGCCGTACCGCGGCCTCGAGCAGGGCCTCGACGGCGGCGGCCCGGTCGGCCCGGTCGCGGGTGAACCCGGCCGCGGCGGCGGCCGCGCCCAGCGCCTCGGGGTGCAGGCGCCGCAGGCCCGCGAGTCCGGGTCTGCGCAGCGCCCCCAGCTCCTCGGCCAGGAGGGCGTGGGAGGGCAGTTCGGGGCCGGTCGGCCCGTCGGGGGACCGCCGGCCCGGCGGGTGCGGGGGAATCTGCGGGCTCATGGCCGACACCATAATCCGGGCCGTCGCATTCCGGAGCGGGCCGGGAGCACAACCGTCCGGAATGATCTCTTCCAAGTTCTCGGCCCCAGTATCGGGAAAGGGATATCCGGGTCGGGCCGCTTGGGGATGGATGTCGGGAATGCTCCCGGAATTGTCGTGCATTTATGCAAGCTTCTTCGGCTGTGGAGGGGGAATCGATGACGACGGTACCGCCCACCGAAGTCGACCTCGACGGATTCGCGGCCGATTTCGGCCGCGGACCGGAGGAAACCCGCCGCGGCCTCGACCGGGTGCCCGCCGCCCTGGACGGCCGGCTGGACCTCACCGAGGTCATCGCGGAGGCCGTCGGTCCGGCCATGGCCGTGGTGCTGCGGGTCAAGGACCGCGAGGCCCGGCACCGCGACGCCGCCGTCCCGCTGGTGCTCAAGTGGTACCACCGTGCCTTCGCCCCGGACCCGGAGGTCCGCCGGGTGCTCACCGGCGACCTCGGCGACCACGTCGTCCGCGTCCTGGAGCACGGCACCGCCGACGGGCACCCGTACGAACTGCTGCCCTCCTACGGCGAGACGACCCTGGCCGCCTACCACGACCGGCACCCCGGGGCCCTGCCCACCCCGCTGGTCGAAGCCGTCGTCGCCCACCTGCACACCGCGCTCGGCGCCGTCCACGACCGGGACGTCGTCCACCGCGACGTCACCCCCGACAACATCGTGGTGCGCACCCAGAACGACGACCGGCTCGACCTGGTCCTGGTCGACTTCGGCGCGGCCCAGTACACCGGCGGGGACGAGGACGGGCCGCGCCGCCGGGACTGGAAGGGCAAGCCCCTCTACCTCGCACCCGAGGCGAGCACCCACCGCCAGAGCGTCACCCCCGCCGCCGACTGGTGGTCCCTGGGCATGGTCGTCGCCGAACTGGCCGGCGGACGGCACCCCATCGACTTCCGCGGCGACGAGGAAGTCCTCGCCGAGATCGCCACCCACGACCCCGACCTGCGCCACGTCGGGGACGAGCGGGTGGCACTGCTCTGCCGCGGCCTGCTCACCCGCGCCCCCGAACACCGCTGGGGCGCCGAGCAGGTGGGTCAGTGGCTCGCCGGCGGCAGCCCGCCGGTCGCGCCGCCCACCACCGGCGCCGCCGCGGACCGGCCGCCGCGCCCGGCCGTCGAGCCCTTCGCTTTCCTGGGCCGCGAGTTCACCAGCACCGAGGAGCTGGCCCACCAGCTCGACCACCACTGGCGGGCCGCCGAACACCTGCTGGCCCGCCGGGCCGGCCGGGACCGACTGGCCGCCTGGCTCGGCCAGTTCGCCGCCGTACCCGGCCGCACCCCAGAGGACGCCGAGGAACTGACCGCGCTCCGCCGGGACCTGACCGACCACACCCGGGCACCCGAACCACCGGCCGTGCTGCGGCTGCTCAACTGGATGGGCCCCCGGCTGGACGCCTCCTGGCACGGGGTCCGCCTGGACGCCTACGGCATCGCCCAGTTGGTGCAGAACACCGCCGCCGGGGACGACTTCAGCCTGGACCTGGTCGCCGAGCTGGCCCGGCACGCCCTGCTGCCGCTGCTGGCCGCCCGGCCCGGCGGCGAGGACCTGGCCGAGGTCCAGGGCCGCTGGCAGCGGTACCGGGACGGCTGGCAGGCGGCGACCGGGGACCTCCTGCGGACCGGCGGCCCGGCCGACCGGCGGGCCGCGGAACGCCTGCTGCGCCGCTCCGACGCCCTGGACGCCCGGCTGCTGCGGCTGGCCCGCGAACCGCGCGCCGGCACCGAACTCCTGCTCCGGCGGACCGCCTGGGACACCCGCTACGGGCAGGCCCCGCCCTACTGGTACCGGGAGTTGCGCTCCGACCGGGACAACCCGCTGCGGCTGCTCGCCGCCGCGCTGCTCACCGGGCCGGCCCGGCTGGAGGCCGAGGAGCGCGACCGGCAGCGGCGCGCCGAGGAGGCGGAACGCCTCTTCGCCGGCGAGGTCGACGCCAGCTGGCACGTGCTGCGGCGGCTGGACCGGCAGCCCGTCCTGGGCTGGGCGCTGCTCGGCGCCACCGTCGCCACCGCCCCCTGGACCTTCGTCATCGGGCTGGCCGACCTGCTCGGCCGGGCCGGCCAGCGCGAGGTGGTGACCGCCTGGCTGCTCGCCCTGCCCGGCACCGCGGCCGTGTTCGCGCTGGAGCTGTGGATCGCGGCCTACATCGGCCCGCACGCCTACCACCCCGGACGGTCCCTGGCCGGCCTGCTGATCCGGACCGGCGAACGGCCCGCCCGGGCCACCCGCGCCCGCGGCCGGCTCACCGCGGCGGTGGGCGCCGCGGTCCTGATCGCCCTCGGGCTCCTCGGCATGGACGCCGTCACCTACGCCCCCTGGATCTGGCCGGTCGCGACCGTGGCCGCGCTGACCTGGTGGACCGTACGGCGCTGGTGGACCTGGCGCGGGTACGTCCGGGAGGCCCGGCACACCCGGGCGGCCCGCCGGGCAGGCCGCCGGAACCCGGGCCCGCCCCCGGCCGAGCGCCCGGCCCCCGGCCGGGCGGGCGCCCCGCGCCGCCCCGCACCCCGCGCGTCCGCACCCTCCGGGAGGAACCGATGAGCCAGGGCCTGGCCTACCCCTCGATCTCCGAGATCTTCCCCACGGTCGGCTACGCCCCCGCGGCCGACGCCGGCAACCAGGGCGCCGCGCTGGCCCACGGCGTCGGCTCGGTCACCGACGGCGCCGGGCAGGCGGTCGACGGGATGCACACCGCCGCCGGGCACGCCGTCGACGGCCTGCACGCGACCGCCGGGCACGCGGTGGACGGGGTGCACGCGGCGGCCGGGCACGCCGTCGACGCCGCCGGCCACGCCCTGCACCAGCTCCTCGAACCCGCCGCGGTCGCCCTCGGCGCACTGAGCGGGGCCCTCTTCGTGGGCCGGGCCGCCCTGGTCACCACCCAGGTGCTCGCCGCCGCGGCGGTCCGGGCCGCCGACGAACAACGCTGCCTGGAACGCGGCCAGGAGGTGGCCGCGGCCGTCAACGCCCAGTGGGAGGCCGCCGCCTTCGCCGCCGTACGGGCCAACGCGCGCCGCACCGCGCTGCTGGCCCGGGTCCGCCGGGCGGCCTTCGGGACCGTTCCCGACACCCCGCCGCCCCCGATGCCCGATCTGCCGCCCGCACTCACCTGCACCGGCACCCGCCTGGACGTCCTGCGCCGCGAACTCGCCCGGCTGGAAGCGGCGTTGACCGAGGCCGAGGCGGCCCAGGCGCGCTGGGTGACGGAGCAGGCCCTGCACCTCGCCGACGGCCCGGCGGACGCCGCCTGGCGGCAGCGGGTCCTGGCGCGCCGGGAGGCCGCCGCCCGCGCCCGGCAGCCCGTCGAGGAGGCCGCACCGGCCGCGCTGCCCCAGCCCCCGGCCGCCGACCGGCTCGACCGGCCGGCGGCCGAGGAGGCCGGCGCGGCCCTGCTCGCCCTCCTCGAACCGGGCGCCGACCGCAGGGACGCCGAACTGGCCGTGACGGCCGTCCGGCACGCCGTCGACTGCGCGGCGGACCGGCCCGCCAAGGCCCGGACCCACCTGCGGGAGGCCCGGCGGTTCGTCGCCGACGCCAACCGCGCGGTCCGGGACCGGCTCGCCGCACTGGAGAAGGCGGCCGTCCAGCTCGACTTCCTGCTCACCCAAGCCCCGTCCGGACAGCCCTCGTTGGCGGCAGCGGACCAGGAGATCACCCTGCTGCGCGAGGCGTTGGAGAAGGGCCGCCCGCTGGGCGCCGAGGACCAGCGCACGGTGGACCGGCGGGTGGACGAGCGGGTCTCGGACCTGGAGTGCCGCTACACCCAGGAGCTGATCGGGCTCGCGGTGGCCCGGCTCGCCGACCCGGCCGCCGCCGCACCGCCCGCGACCACGACGGGCGGCGGGGAGACGGCCGGTGGCGCACCGGGCGAACCGCTCCGCTTCGATCTGACCCCGGCCGGCTGGTGGCCCGGCCACTGGCTGCGGATCACCGTGCGCGAGGGCACCACCGAACTGGTCACCATGTACGAGGAGGGCTCCGGCCCCCGGGGCCCGGCGGAGCTGGCCCGCGACGCGCAGCGCTGCCGCGAGGCGCGCGGGCACCTGACGCAGCTGCGGGAGGCCGCCCGCCGCTCCGGACTGGAGCTGCCGCTCACCTTCACCGAGACCGGCACGGCCGTCCCCGGCGTCCGGGGCGCCGAGGGCGCGATCGTCCTGGAGGCGGTCGACACGGACGGGACGCACCCGGACGTCCACGACCACGACCACGAGGGCGGGTACCGGACCGTGGACCGCCCGGCCGAACGGCCCAAGGCGCGCCGGGCCGACGGCGGGAGCGGCCGATGAGCACCCCCGACCGCCTGACCAAGTCCCCGCCGGCCGCGGCACAGCGCCGGGTCCCGCTCTTCATCGAGGAGCTGACCGGCACCCTCAGCGTGCACGCCCAGTACGTCCTCTACGGCAACATCCGCGACCTGCACCTGGTCCGGCGGCAGGGCCGCGACCAGCACTACGAACTGACCACCGTGCTGTGGAACTCCCTGCGCACCCAGGGCTACCAGGCGCTGGTCGCCTACGACCAGATATCCGGCTTCCGGGTCTTCGCCGGGCCGGAGCGCGAACAGGTCGAACACCTGCTGTCGCAGAGCGGACCGGTCCTCGCCGGTCGCGGCGGCCGGAGCGGACGGCCCCCGCAGCTCATGGACATGATGGATCAGTTGCGGGAGCTGGTGACGGGCTGGAGCGAGCGGCGCAAGGCGGCGGCGAACGGCGGCCACGAGCCGCCGCCGTTGCGGGTGGCCCTGCTCATCGACCACGCCGCCCGCCTGACGGCCGACCCGACCCGGCTCTCCGAGGCCGAGCGGGACTTCTTCGTCGCCTGCCTCAAACTGGCCGACTCCGCCCCGCTCGTGCCCCCGGCCCCGGCCGCCGCCGTGACCGAGCGCCCCGCCCCCGACCTGTACAACCCGGTGATCTGGCTGGCCGACGGCGAACGCGACCTGCCCAACTGGCTGGTCTCCGGCAGCGAGCGGATCCGGACCATCGCCGTGCCCGAGCCGGACGCCGACGAACGCCGCCGGATGGCCGACTTGCTGGCGCGCGAACACGCCGAGGGCGCCCTGCGGCGCACCGGCCCGGACGAGCCCGCCCCGCCCCGCCCCGAGCACCGCCCGGGGCAGGGCGACCCGGTCGACGCCTTCGCCCGCGCCGCCGCCGGGATGCCCCTGCGGGCGATGCGGGAGAGCGTCCAACTGGCCCTGGCCCGCCGGATGCCCTTCGCCGCCATGCCCGACGCGGTCCGCATCTACCGGCTCGGGGTGGAGAAGAACCCGTGGCGCCGCGAGGAGATCCGGCAGCGGATCAGCCAGGGGGAACGGCAGATCCCCGAGCGGGTCATCGGCCAGGAGGCGGCGGTCTCGATGACCCTCGCCATCCTGAAGAGGGCCGCCCTGGGCCTCTCCGGCGCCCAGGCCAGCAGCCCCGGCCACCGGCCGCGCGGCACGCTCTTCTTCGCGGGCCCCACCGGCACCGGCAAGACCGAGCTGGCCAAGGCGGTGGCCTCGGTGCTCTTCGACAGCGACCAGGCCTACCTGCGCTTCGACATGAGCGAGTTCTCCGCACAGCACTCGGCCGACCGGCTGGTGGGCGCGCCGCCGGGGTACGTCGGCTTCGAGGCGGGCGGGGAACTGACCACCGCGGTCCGCACCAACCCCTTCCGGGTGATCCTCTTCGACGAGATCGACAAGGCGGACAAGGGCGTGCTGGACAAGTTCCTCCAGGTCCTGGAGGACGGCCGGCTGACCGACGGCCAGGGCGTGACCACGCACTTCAGCGAGTGCGTGCTGATCTTCACCTCCAACCTCGGGGTGCAGCGCACCGACCCGGAGACCAACGAACGGCACTGGATCGTGCAACCAGGCACGCCGTACCGCGAGTTGGCCAGCAAGGTGAAGCAGAACGTCAAACACCACTTCGAGACCGTGGTGGGCCGCCCCGAGCTGATGAACCGGATCGGCGGCAACGTGGTCGTCTTCGGCTTCATCACCGAGGAGACCGCCGGTCGCATCCTCGACCTCCAACTCGGCAACATCCGCCGCCAGCTCGCCGCCGAGCACCGGCTCCACCTGGAGGTCACCCCCGAAGCCCGCAGCCGGCTGGCGGAGTTCTGCACCCGGGACCTCTGGCACGGCGGCCGCGGCGTCGGGATGGTCCTGGAGACCCACCTGCTCAACCCGCTGGCCTGCGAGCTCTTCGACCGGCCCGGGCTCGGCCCCGGGGCGGTCGTGCGGGTCCGGGACGTCACCGAGTCGGCGGACGGACAGGTGACCATCGACCTCGAGACCCTACCGGAGGAGGAGTGAGCACGCCCGGGCCCGAGGACCGGGGCGGCCGGGCCGAGGACCCGGCGGACGACTGGGACGACGGCGGCTGGGACGACGACTGGGACGACGCGGTGGGCCCGCGCACCGATGTCCTGACCGGCCCGGGCGCCCCAGGTACCGCTGCCGCGGGACCCGGCCCCGCCGGGCCGACGGCGCCGGTCCCGCCGGCCCGGCTGCGCTTCCTCGAGGTCGCCCTGACCCTCACCCTGGCCCCCGGCACCGTGACCCGGCTGGGCCGCGACCCCGGCTGGGCGCCCTGCACCGCCGCGGCGCTGGACCGGCACCGCACCGTCTCGGCCCGGCACGCCAGTGTGACGGTGGCGGCGGACGGCTCCGCCACCGTCACCGAGGAGCTGCCGGGCGCCACCAACGGCACCCGGCTGGGCCACACCGACCTGGTCGCCGGCCGCGCCTACCCGCTGGCGGACGGCGACCGGCTCTGGCTGGGCGCCCGGATCAGTTGCACGGTCACGCTGGGGCGCCCCGGCTGACGCACGGACGCGCGCTCCGGCCCCCGCCCGGGTCTCCTCAGTGCTCCGGTACGGAGATCCGGGCGCGCAGCGGCGCCAGCAGGGCGTTCACCTCCCGCACCCCGTCCACCTCGTCCAGCCGCAGCATCCGGTCGGGCTCGACGGCCAGCGGCCCCGGGCCGCAGCGGTCCCCGAACAACTGCAGCGCGGTGCGCGGACGGTACCGCTTGGACTGCCACAGCAGGCCGCCCGCCGCCGGGCAGTGCTCCCGGATCAGCCGGGCCCAGTACCGCGTCTTGGGGTACTCGTCCTCCTCGCAGTCCACCAGCCAGGTGTCCTGCCAGACCGCGGCCAGCCCCTCGGCCGTGGTCAGATCGACCAGGTCGACGTCCCGGATGGTGCGCACGGCCGAGAGCCGGTAGCGGGAGGCCTGTGCCCAGGGCACCAGCCGGATGCCGGTGGCGTCGTCGAACTCCACCGAGCGGAGCAGGACTTCACAGATGGCCGTGACCGGATCCAGTGCCGCGTACAGGTACGGGTACCGGTCCTTCTCGGTCGCGTCGAAGCGGCTGCCGCGGAAGAACTCGTGCGCGAGCGTGGGGTTGAAGGCGGTGGCGTCCTCGTACTTGTGCGTGTGCAGCCGCCACAGCAGCGTACCGGCCGGGAGCTCGTGCAGCAGCGGCTCCATCGCCGCTCCGGTGGGCGGGATCTGACGTGCCATCACTCACCCTCCACCAGTTCGAGGACGGCCCGGGTCAGCTCGTCGTCGGGCACCGAACCCAGCAGCTCGGCCGGTACCCCGCGCAGCCAGCGGTTGCCGCCCAGCCACCAGTCGGCCGCACCCCAGGGGTCCCGGTCGGCCATCAGCAGCCGGTTGATCCGGCTCACCACCGGCAGCGGGCGGGTGCCGCCGGCCGCGAACTGGAACAGCGGGTAGCGGTCACCGCGCTGCGGGTCCCGCAGCCGGATCAGACCGGGCTCGGCACCGCCGGCCCCGAGCTCCGCCGCGCCGAGCGAGGGCGCGGCCAGCAGCCGGGCGCGCACCGGGTCCAGGGGCGGCGCGGCGGCCCCCGGCTGCGCAGCCCCCGTCCCGGGCGCCGCGGCCGGCTCCGGCAGCCGGGCCAGCAGGGCCAGGACCGGGGCCCGGTCCAGCACCGCGCCCGGGGCGCCGGCGAAGCGGACCCCCGAGCGCAGCGCCGCGGCCACCGGGTGCGCGTCCGGCAGCGCACGCAGCAGGCGGCGCAGCCGGCGCAGCGCCCCCTGCACGGCCGGCGGGTCCTCGGCGGCCGTCAGACCGCGCAACAGGGCCGCCAGCTCCGTGCGGTCTGCCGGGTCGAGGGCGTCGAGGACGGCCGCCCAGTGTGCGTCGAGCAGCCTGATCAGATCGTCGGGTGTCATGCGGTGGGTTCCCCCTCCGTCCGGTGGGGCCGGTGGTCGCGGGTCAGGTCGTACCGGCTCCCCGCGCGGTCTGCCGCGGACAGCGGCGCGGGGTTGCCCTGGTGGATGAAGGCCCCCCAGAAGGCCGTGCCGGTCAGCTCGGGCCGGTCGGCGGTGCGGCGCAGGTGCGGGGTCAGCCCGGCCACCGCGGGGCGCTCCCCGGCGGGCGCCAGCATCCAGCGCTGGGCCGCCCGCAGCGCGTCGGGCGGTGCCAGCCCGGCGGCCACGTGGTGGTGGAAGACGGTCATCAGGACCGCCGAGGCGTCGTCGCGGACCTTCCAGCGGGAGCCGACCGCATCGGCCGCCAGCCCGTGGACGAAGGCCGTGGTCACGGTCAGGGCCTCGTCGTGGTCGCGGGTGCTCAGGTCGGTCTCGCAGGCGCTCAGCACCACCAGCGGGCGGCCGGCCCGGGCGGGCCCGGCCGGGGCGTCCAGCAGCCGGGTCACCGACAGCCGTCCGGCCTCCGGCCCCCCGCCGGCCGGCCGGCCCAGCTCCAGCACCGAGGAGGCCGGATCCGCGCCGGCCGTGCCGTGGCAGACCAGGTGGACCACCGCGGCCGGCCCGGACCCGGCGGCCCGCGCCCCCAGCAGCCCCAGCACCTCCTCGGGCGTGCCCCCGGGCGGCGCCGGGTCGAGGTCGAGGGTGTCGAACTCGCCGAACAGCGCCGCCCCCGGGTAGTAGGCGTCCCGCACCGCGAGCACCTCGTCCTCGGCCATGTCGAGATCGGCCGGTACGCAGACCAGGGCCTGGCCGTGGGACAGCGGCAGCCGCCGGGTCCCCGCGGCCCGCAGCAGCTCCCGCCCGGAGGCGGCGTACGTCAGCACGGCCGCCTCGCAGGCCCGTAGCGCGGCGGGGGCGCCGGCCGCGGTCCAGTGCGGTGGTACCGGGAGCCGGGCGGCCTGCCAGGGCACCACGCCCAGGTTCCCGCAGGCCACGACGGTCAGCCGGACCGGCGCGGGCCCCGGCTCACCGGCCCGGCCCGGCAGCAGCCCGGCGCCGAGCAACCCCCGTTCCCACAGGCCGAGTCCGGACAGCAGCGGCCCCACGACGCCCTCGCCGGCCCACTCGCACAGCGCCTCCAGCGCGGCCTCCCAGCGCTCCTCGCCGCGCCGGGCGCAGAACCGTACCCGGCCGGCCTCCAGGTACCCGGCCACCGGCGCCCGGCCCGGCTCGGACAAGGCGGGCAGCGGCAGCGCCCAGGGCGACCGGTCCGGGGCCACCACCAGTGCCCAGCCGTCCTCGTCCCCCTCCCCGGGCAGCAGGTAGACCAGCGCGTCCGAGCCGGTCCCGGCCACCGCGTCGGACAGCTCCGAGGCCTCCGGCAGCCGGCCGTCGAGCCCCGCACCCCGGCCGGCCAGCAGGTCCAGCACCCGGCGGCGCAGCCCACTGGGCAACTCGGGACGCTGCGAGGAACCGTCCAGCAGCGCCGTCAGCAGCCCCTCCGGCGGCGCGCCCGCGGCGCCGGGCCGGGCCTCCCGCCACTGCCGGGCCAGCTCCGCCTCGCCCAGCGCGGCGAGCCGTTCGGGCACGGTGGCCGAGACGGCCGCGGCGCCCAGCACCAGCGCCCGGCCGGCCTCCAAGCAGGCCACCGCCTCCTCCGGGCGGCCCGCCCGGACGGCCCAGCCGGCGGCCCGCAGACCACGCCGGGCCCCGCCCCGGGCGACCTCCAGGCCGTGCTGCACGCCCTCCTGGAGCAGCACGTCGGCCGCGGTGGCGCGCAGCGACTCCCGGGCGTCGGCGACCGCCTGCACCAGATCGGCGCCGTCGTGCCCGGCCCGCTTGGCGCGGGTGTCGGCCAGCTCCCAGTGGACGGACGACGTCGCCTGCACGGTCCCCGCGGGCAACTCCGCCCGGGTCAGCTCCAGTTCCTCGATCGCCTGGTCGAGCAGGGCCGGGTCGCCCTCGGCGTCGTGGCGGAGGCTGAGGGCCATGGCGATGCCCAGGCGGGTGCGGATCCGCTGGTCGGTGAAGACCGGATTGCCGTCGAGGGTGGCCCGGGCCCGCGCCAGCGCGCCCGCCAGCCGATCGGGATCCGGATCGAGCTGCGAGGTGAGGGCGAGCAGCGGAGCCACCATCGAGTCCATCAGCCCCCGTTCGAAGGACACCTCCGGCGCCCGCTCGTAGGCCTGGTCGACATAGTGCTGGGCGGTGCGCAACGGAGCCACTGCGCCAGTGCACTTGGCGATGGCCAAGTGCGCGGCGGCCAGCAGGAACAGGGACTGGTAGGCCAGCATCGACCGGGAGGCCGCGTCGTCCGGGCCGGGGCCCTCGGCGGCTCCGGACCCCGGGGTCCCGTCCTGCCGGACCGCTCCGTCGGCCTCCTCGATCTCGTCCAGGAGGTCGAGGGCGCTCTCGATCACCTCCTCCAGAGCGGGGACGTCCTCCGCGTCGGCGGCCTGGGTCAGCCGGGACATCAGCAGCAGGCAGCGGTTGGCCCGCAGCAACGCCACGGCGCCGGGCCGCCCGGTGGGCTGCTGCGTGATCAGGGGGCCGTCGCCCGGGGCGAGGGACTGCGCCACCAACTGCTCGGCCACGGCCTGGTCCAGCAGGTTGCCGCCCGACATCGCGGTACCGGTGAGGATGCCGGGCAGCACCCCGCGCACGAACCAGGGGAACTCCTCGCCCTGTTGGCCCTCCTCGACGGTCTTGCGCAGCAGGCGCAGCGCCTCCTCGTACTGGGCGGGGTCGCCGGTGCGGCCACCGAGCATCATCCGGGTCATCGCCTGCATGGGGTCGGACACGTGGGGGACCGTCCCCGGCTCGGCGGCCTGCCCCTGCCGCAGCAGCTCGGACAACTGCTCCGCGGTGAGGGCGCCGGGCTGGGCGGTCTCCGTCATCAGCCCCATCATCGTCCGCAGCTCCAGCTGGTCGTCCAGGGTCGGCGGCTCGATGGACTCCGGGCGCTGGACCCCGGGCCCGGTCAGCATCCGCCGCAACTGGTCGAACACCGGGCCCATCGGCCCCAGCAGGCTCAGGTCCAGGTCCTCCGATCCGGCCACCGCGCGCTGCAGGCGGGCGGCGTCCCCCGAGACGAGTGCGGCCTGGCACTCGGTCTGGAAGGCGAGCAGGCGCGCCAGGGCCGGCGGCATGCCGCCGCGCTTGGTCGCGGCGACCTCGTGCGCCAGCTCCTCCAGCTCGGCGACGGTCTCGAGGTACCCGGGGCCGCCGTTGACCGCGGGCACCGCGGCCTTCAGCATGTCGTCGATCGCGTCCATGCCCAGCGGGCGGCGCTCGGCGTACCGTCCCACGAGCAGTACGCCCAGGTCCCGGGCCGCGTCCGTGCGGTCCTCGGGGGCCAGCAGGTCGCCGGTGCGCGCCCGGCGCAACAGGGCCATGGCCTCGGTGCGTTCGGCCTCCTCGCCGGACCTGGTCCAGCGGTCTCCCAGCAGGGCGCCCAGCCGGGCGAGGGCGGTGGCGTGCAGGGCCGGGGCGGCGGGCGACCGGTCGGGCGGCGCCGGTCCGTCCGGGTCGGCCGGCTCTTCCGGCTCCTCAAGGAGCCGCCGTAACTCCGCGATCAGTCCGTCGCGTTCCGCGAGCGGCGGACCCGACGGTCCCTGCGAGGCGGTCAACGAGGCGGGCAGCACCCGGACCCCCGCCGTGTGCCGGACCAACTCCGCCAGCCGGTCGCCGGATTCCCCGTCCGCCCGTCCCGTTGCTTCGTCCTGTGTCCCCAACACCCCTCCCCAGAAGGCCGGTCCGGACCATCATCACCCGCCCGGCCGCGCGCGGGGAGGGGGCGCGGGCGGTGCGCGGAAGCCGTCCGGCCGACGACCGGAGGCCGACCGGGCCGGGCCGGGTACGGGGGGCCGGTGCGTGGCAGCATCGACGGAGGGCCGGCGTACGGCCCGGATCCGGTCCGTTCTGCACG
Organism: Streptomyces sp. NPDC089919; assembly: GCF_040684615.1. Classification (NCBI taxonomy): domain Bacteria; kingdom Bacillati; phylum Actinomycetota; class Actinomycetes; order Kitasatosporales; family Streptomycetaceae; genus Streptomyces; species Streptomyces sp. NPDC089919. The sequence goes on along the minus strand of NZ_JBFBGK010000072.1, from coordinate 6,727 downwards.
GGGAGGCGGCTGACCGTGACCCAATTGCCCTACCGGGAAGTCACCGCCGCGGCCTACGCCGCCGCGTACACCGCCGGACTGCGGCTGACCGGAACCCCGGACGGCGCGGTCCTGAGCGGCGCCTGCCCGCGGTGCGCCTGCCCCTTCGACTTCACGTACGTCCGCCGCGCCTACCGGCACCGCCCCGGCGCCCCCGTCACCGTCCCGGTCCTCTGCGTCTGCGACACCCCCCACACCGGCCGCCCACCCGGCGAGGAGGGCTGCGGCGCCTACTGGAACGTCCTGCTGGAGAGGACCGGCCGATGACCCGGCGCCGGGCGCCCGGCCGGAGCCGGTGGCTGGTGGCCCCGGGGGTCCGGCCCGGTCCGGGCGGGGTGCCGGCCGGCTGGGCGCCCGGTGGGTTCGGCCGGTGGTGAGCTGGCGGGCCCGGCCCGGGCCGGTGGGGACGCCTGCGGACCGGGTGGCCGCGCGGCGCGGGCGGTTGCTGTTGCACGACGAGCTGCCGCGGGTCCGGGCGGCGGCGGTGGCCTGGCGCGGTGGCCTGGGGGCCCTGCTGGCCGGGCTGCTCGGCTTCGGACTGCTCAAGGGGCGTACGGACGTGGGGGAGTTGGCGGCGCCGTACGGAGCGGTGGTCGGTGTGCTGCTGCTGGGTGCGTTGGTGTGCGGGGTGGCTGGGGCGGTGCTGCTCCTGCGGGCGGCGTACGGGCGGCCGGCGGCGTCCGCCGTGCCGGACCATGTGCCGGGGACGGTGCCGGTGGGGGCGGCGGTGCTGGGGCACGTGGAGGCCCTGCGGGCGGCGCGGGCCCTGACGTGGGGGGTGCTGGCCACCCTTGCCTGTGCCGGACTCCTCACCGCGGCCGTGGCCCTCACCTGGTACGGCCCCGCCCGCCCCGCCGAGCCCCCGGCCCCCACCGCCCCTCCCGTGCCGGCCCGCCCGGCGTGGCGCGCGGGCGCCCCCTGACCTGGCTCCCGCCCACCCCGTGCCGGCCCGCCCGGCGTGGCGCGCGGGCGCCCCCTGACCTGGCTCCCGCCCACCGCGCGCCGGCCCGCCCGGCCTGACGTGCTGGCGCCCCCTGACCTGGCCGTGCGCCGATGCCCGGACAGCGCCCGGGCCCGCCGGGCTGGCGGCCCGTTCTTGGGTTCTGCCTGGGCGGGGACCTGCCATTCCCGCCCGGCTGGTGAAGTGCCAAATCCAGCCCTGCCGGGCAATTCCAGCCTCGCTGGGGGCACCTCCCAGCGGTAGCTGGGGGAGTTTGAGGCGCGGGGTCCGGGGCGGCGGCCCGAATCCTGGGCCGGGCCCGCCCTTTGCGTCCGGCCGCGCCGGGGCCATCTCAGCCTCGCCGGCGTTTGAGGCGCGGGGTCCGGGGCGGCGCCCCGAAACCTGGGCCCCGCTCACCCTTTGCGTCCCGCCGCACCGGGGGCGTCCCAGCCCCGCCGGCGTTTGAGGCGCGGGTTCCGGGCCCGGGCCCGGCCGCTGCGCGGAGCCAGCCCCACCCCGCCCCTTCCCGAAACCGGTGGGCGGCTGCCCCCGGAGCCCCCGTACCGCCGCTGCGCGACGGTCGCCTCAAACGCCGGCGGGGCTGGGTATGCCGGGCGGAGCCCGGAGCCGTACCGCCGCTCCGCGACGGTCGCCTCAAACGCCGGCGGGGCTGGTAGGGGTGGCGGGTTCCCGGCGGGCGGAGTCACGGGCGGCGGGAACTCCGGATCGTGAGGGGGCGACTGATGAGGTGGTAGGCGGGGGTGCCGCCGGGTGGAGCAGGGGAGATCGGGATGGATCGTCGGGACGTGCTCAGGGCCACGACCGTGTTCGGAGCCGCCGCAGCGGGCCTCGGCACGGCGGGGCCCGACGCGAGGGCCCACGACCGGACGGGCACGGCGGCCAGGCCGGACGGGACGGGGGCAGATGCCCGGGCGGGCGGGGCACAGCTCGGGGCGGATGCCCGCGCGGAGGCCGGGGTGGCCGGGGCGAGGGGGACAGCGGCAGATGCCCGGGCGCGCCGGGCGCAGCTCGGGGTGGCAGACGGGGGGAAGCCGTGGCGGGTGCAGGTGGTGATGTTCGACGGGGTCGAGGAGTTGGACTTCGCGGCCCCCTATGAGGTCTTCGCGGCCGCCCGCTTCTTCACCGACCGCCCCGTGGACGTCCGTTACGTCACCACCGGCCGCCCCCGCACCGTCCGCGCCGCCTACGGCACCGCCGTGCGGGTCGGGCACGGCTGGGCGCCGGAGGAGGCCGAGGTGATCGTGGTGCCCGGCGGCGGGTACGCCCGCCCCGAGGAACCGGGCGTCCGGGCCGAGATCCGCCGCGGCGTGCTGCCGGCCGCGCTCGCGGCCGCGGCCCGCCCCGGGCTGACCATCGGCGCCCTGTGCACCGGCGTCATGCTGCTGTCCGCCGCCGGACTCACCCGCGGCCGCCCGTGCACCACCCACCACAAGGCCCGCCCCGACCTCGAACGGCAGGGCGGCCTCCTCACCGGCGCCCGGGTCGTCGACGACGGCGACCTGGTCACCGCCGGCGGCATCACCTCGGGCCTGGAACTCGCCCTCTGGCTGGTCCGCCGGGAACTGGGCCCCGGCCCGGCCACCGACATCGAGGCCATGCTCGAGTACGAGGCCCGGGGCACCGTCTGGACCCGGTAGGGCCCGCCCTATGGATCAGGCCGGGCCCGCGGCGCACGATCCGGGAGTCGGTCCGGGAGGCGGCCCAGGAGACGGCCCGGGAGGCAGCCCAGGAGGCGGCCCGTGAGGCGGCCCAGGAGACGGCCCGGGAGGCAGCCCAGGAGTCGGCCCGGGAGACGGCCCGGGGATGGCAGGCTGGAGGCATGCGGATACCCAGGCGGGCGGCGCGGGTGGCGGTGTCGGACCCCACCGGCTCGGTGTTCATGTTCAGATACGACAACGAGGAGGTGGGGGTCCACTGGGCGCTGCCCGGTGGCGGACTGGAGCCGGGGGAGACCCCGCTCCAGGGGGCCCTGCGCGAGTTGCGCGAGGAGACCGGGTGGGCCGACGTCGAGATCGACGGGACCTTGCTCTGCCTCTGGGAGCACGACTTCACCCGGGCCGGGGTGCCGGTCCGGCAGCACGAGCACGTCTACCTCGCGGACGGCCCGCGCCGTGATCCGGTCGGCGACCTGACGGCGGCCCACGCCGCGGACGCCATCCTGCGCTGGCGCTGGTGGTCCCCGGCCGAACTGGCCGTCGCCAGCGAGCCGTTGTGGCCCCCGCAGCTCCCTGCCCTGCTGGCCGGCGTCCGGGCGCACGGCGCCCCCGCGCAGCCCGTCGACCTCGGATGGGTCCCGGTCGCCCCGCCCGGAGGGGGTTCGCCCGACTGAGCCCGGCCGGAACCCGCCCGTCCGCGCCCGGCGCGGTGTCGCCCCCCGCGCCGGGTCCCCTACAGTGCGTGATGCCGTATCCGGTCAGGGCCGACGTACAGGAGCGCGACACCGTGGTCACCCCCGCCCGTTCCGGCGAGTCGACGAGTCCGGCCCCGGTGGGGCGTGCGGTGCCCGAGCTGGCGGCCGGGCGGGTGGCGGCGTGGCGGGAGCGGGGCGCGCCGCCGGTCGAGTTGTTCACCGAGGCGCAGGCGCGGCTGGGCGGGGTGGCCGGGGTGCGGATGGGGGAGCGGGCGGCCGTGGTGGTCACCGGCCCCGAGGCCGTGCAGCACGTCCTCGCCCGGCGGGCCGACCGGTACGTCAAGCGCTCGCACCGGGCCCGGCTGCTGATCGGCGACGGCGTGCTGGCCGCCACCGGCCAGGCCTGGAAGGGCCAACGCCGGCTGTTGCAGGCGCAGTTCACCGGCCGTGGCATGCGCCGCTATGAGCAGCGGATCGCCACGGCCGCCCGCACCGCCGCCGACCGCTGGGCCCGGTACGCCCGTACCGGCGAGGTCTTCGACCTCGGTGAGGAGATGCGGCGGTTCGCCCTCGACACCATCTGGCGCTCCCTGACCGGCCATCCGCTCGACGAGGACGCGGCCCGGGACCTGGCCGCGGTGCCCGCCGTGGTCGCCGCGCTGCCCGGGCTGCCCGCCGACGGCACCGCGGCCGCCGACGCGGTCGCCGACGAGCTGGAGCTGATCGACGCGGTGGCCGCCCGGGCCACCGCCGCCGCCCGCGGCGGGGCGGCCGGCCCCGACGGACCGGGCCTGCTGCACGTCCTGCTCGACGCGGCCGCCACCCGGCCCCAGTACACCGACCGGCTGATCCGCGACGAGCTGGTCACCCTGCTGGTCGCCGGGCACGAGACCGCCGCCACCACCCTCACCTGGCTGTACCTGCTCCTGGACCGGTACCCGCAAGCCCGGGAGGCGGTCCTGGCGGCCGGGCCGGACGGGTCCGCGGAGCGGCGGGCGGCGGCCTCGGCGCTGGTCCACGAGACGCTGCGGCTCTACCCGTCGGCCTGGCTGCTGCCGCGCGTCGCGGCCGAGGACGACCTGCTCGCCGGGTTCGCGGTCGAGGCCGGTACCGAGATCCTGGTCTGCCCCTACCTCGCGCACCGCGACCCGCTGCTGTGGCCGGACCCGGAGCGCTTCGACCCCGGCCGCTTCACCCCTCCCGGCCGGCGCCCCGCCCATCCCGGCGCCTACCTGCCCTTCGGGATCGGTCCGCGGGCCTGTCTGGGGTCGCAGTTCGCGCTCCGGGAGTGCACGGCGCTGCTGGAGCTGCTGCTGCCGGCGCCCGCCCCGCGCTTGCGGTCCGTGCCGGCCGGTGCGGTGTACGGGCTGACGGTACGCCCGGACGGTCCGGCCCCGGCGGTCCTCACCGCGTAGGGCCCCGGCCCCGGTGGCCCGGGGGTCAGTACGTCCCGCGCCCTCAGGCCCGTACGCCCCGCAGCAGGTCCTTGACCAGGGCCGCCGCGAAGTCCTCGGTGAGGGGGCCGTGCGGCAGCAGCAGGCGGTAGTAGCAGGCACCCCAGAGCTGGTCGACGATCGCCTCGGGGTCGGCGTCGAGGCGGAGCTGACCGCGGCCCTGGGCACGCCGCACCGCCTCCGCGGCCAGCCGCCGCCGGGGTCCCGTGTACCGCTCCAGGAAGGCCTCGCACAGGGCGGGGTCGGTCTGCGCCTGGCCGACCAGCTCGACCAGCACCCGGCCGACGGCCGTCCCGGTGACCTGCCGGACGAACGCGCCGAGCTGGGCGGTCAGGTCCGCCGCGATGTCGCCGCTGTCCGGGAAGGCCGGGGTGCAGGGGGCGGCGGAGAGGTAGCCGTCCAGCGCGAGCGCGCCCTTGGACGACCACCACTTGTAGATCGTCGTCTTGCTGACCCCGGCCCCGTCGGCGACCCCCTCGATGGTGAACCCGCCCATGCCCTCGCTGAGCAGCAGGGCGTTGGCGGCCGCCAGGACGTCGGCGCGCACCTCGGCCGCCGGGCGCCGGCCGCGGCCGCGCCGGGCCCTCGGGTGGGGTTCGCGCTCGGACAGCACCGGCATCGATGCCCTTCTACGTCCTCGCCCCCGCGTGCGGGGGTCCGGGGGATTGCTGCGGCGGGAGGTGGCGTCCCGGACCGGACGATGACATCCGATGGAGGCTTCCTCGACGTGAACTCTACGTGCACCCGGGCGATCTGTTGAGTGGTCCGGGGCGGCGGGCCGGTCCCGGGGCGGCCGGATCCGGGCCGGTCGGGAGGCCGGGCCGGCCGGGGCCGCGGGGCCGGTCCGGGCGGCGGCGCCCGTGGTGGGCCCGGGTCCGGGGCATCGCGGCCGGACACCGGAGGCGTCTCGTCCGTCGCCCGGCGGCGGGCGGGCCGGTCACCGGGGAACCGCGGGTTCCGTCACAACTGCCGTCGGAGGCAAGGGAATCGAGAGATCGGCCTCCCTTTTTGGCCGTGCTGTTCGCGCCATACTCAAATGAACGAACCATTCATTTAACGGGGAGAGCACTATGTCCGTGTCCACGCGAGTGGCACTGGTCACCGGGGCTTCTGGGGGCATCGGCCGCGCCGTCGCCCAGCGGCTCGCCGCAGACGGGATGTCCGTCGGCGTCCACTACGTGACCAACAAGTCCGAGGCCGAGGGGGTCGTGGCCGGGATCGAGGAGAGCGGCGGGCGGGCGATCGCCGTCGCCGGCGACGTGGCCGACGAGGTGGCGATGGCGGGGGCCTTCGACGCGCTCGAGAAGGCCTTCGGCGGGGTCGACGTGGTCGCGCACATCGCCGGGGTGGGCATGCACGGCCCGCTCGCCGAGCTCGACCTGAACGCCTTCGACGAGCTCCAGCGCACCAACGTCCGGGGCACGTTCGTGGTCTCGCAGCTGGGCGCCACCCGGCTGCGGGCCGGCGGGGCGATCGTGAACCTGTCCACCACGCTGACCAAGCTGGCGCCGGCCGGGAACGCCGCGTACGCCGCGAGCAAGGGCGCCGTCGAGGCGATGACCCTGATCCTCGCCCGGGAGCTCAAGGGCCGGGACGTCACGGTGAACGCCGTGGCGCCGGGCCCGACGGCCACCCCCGCCTTCCTGGCCGGCAAGCCGCAGCCGGTCCTCGACCACCTGGCCGGGCAGGCGCCGCTGGAACGGCTGGGCACCCCCGAGGACATCGCGGAGGCGGTGGCCTTCCTCGCCGGGCCCGGCCGCTGGGTCAACGGCCAGGTGGTCTTCGCCAACGGCGGCATGGTCTGACGCACTCCGGCGCCGGGGCCCGACGACCCCGGTCTCGGCCCTGATCCACGCCGCGACCATGGTCACCGCCGGCGTCTACCTGATCGTCCGCTCCGGCGCGATCTTCAACGGCGCCCCG